>DAOUJB010000336.1:0-2471 GCA_034423155.1 Anaerolineae bacterium
CCCGCCTACCAATGGCGATCCACCCACCAATGGCGATCCACCCACCAATGGCGATCCACCCACCAATGGCGATCCACCCACCAATGGCGATCCACCCACCAATGGCGATCCACCCACCAATGGCGACCCGCCCACTAATGGCGATCCGCCCACCAATGGCGACCCACCTACTAATGGCGACCCGCCGAGATATATCTTCACGGTGAACGAGCGCATCTTTGTGCAATCGGACAACATTGATGTCACGGTCGAAGAGCTGGCCATGCTTGACCTCGACAAACACCCGGGCCTGCAGGGCGGAAGGTTCGCGGCAAGAATCTGGCGCGCAAACCCGCAATGCACGCATCGCGTTGCCAGCGGCGAGAACCTGTTTCGTCTGTCGCTTCGCTATGACACGACGGTGAACGCGCTCATAAAGCACAACTATCTGAAGTCGGACCTGCTCCACATCGGGCAGGAACTGGCGCTGCCGAATTGCCCGCCGCACATGCTGGAGTTGCAAAACATGCGAATTTGCTTCAGGATGCCCGGAGCATTGGTCTTCATTGATACGACAGCAACGCCGCCGGTTGTATATCCCTTGCAATCCTACGCCGAGGCCGGTTCCACCTGCGCCGCGATTTCTCGCCCGGGCACGGTTGTTCTGACTGCCTTGCAATAGGCGCCGGGCATGAACGTCCCATCGCTCGTATGCCTTCTGTGGTTCATTCTATTCCGCGCAGCATAGGCAGCGGCTGTTGGCTGTGCTAGCATTCCACAATGCGGGACAAACGCGCCATCATCATGCTGACGCTGGTATTTTCCGCCGGCGTAACGCCCATCGCCATCCGCATCGCCCAGGGCGAAGGCATCCCTTCGCTGGTGATCGTGCTGTTGCGGCTGTGGTTGGTCTCGTTGGGTTTGCTGCCGCTGGTGCGGACTCGCTACCGGCAGGAGTTGGCTCGTCTAACGCGGCGACAGGCGCTGCTGGCGGGCTTGGCTGGCTTTTGGCTGGCGCTCAACTTGCTGCTGCTTTTTGTATCGCTGGAATACACCAGCGTGCTGATGACCAGTCTGCTGCGGCGCACGACGCCCATGTGGATCGTGCTGCCCGAGATTTTGATCTTCGGCGTGGTTTTTTCGCGGCGCTTTTGGATCAGCCTTGTCATCACCCTGGTTGGCGTGGCGCTGGTGGGGCTGGGCGGATTGACAGCCATCCAGGCGGGCAGCGATCCCCTGCTCGGAGGCGCGCTGGCGCTGGTCGGCTCGTTCTGCTTCGGCGCTTACCTGCTCATCGGCCGGCAGCTGAACAACCTCATCCCGCCGCTGCTGTATAGTTTTCTGGTTTTTCTCAGCGCGGCAGTCTGTGTCAGCCTGGCGGTGGCAGCGACCGGCACGCCAGTCATCGGCTATTCGCTGGAAGCATATTTTTGGACGCTGGTGGTGACGATTCTGGCGCAGGTCTTGGGACATCTGGGCATGAATCTGGCGCTGCAATTCTTGCGGGCGACGGCGCTGGCGATCCTGCTGCAAGTCGGCGTGGTGGTGAGCGCGGTGATTGCGCTGCTGCTTTTTGGCGAAGTGCCATCGGTCGTGCAGGTGGCGGGCAGCGCGCTGGTAATTTATGGCGTGGTGGTCGCCACTTACGAGCAGACACGAGCGCGCTGGCGGCCTGGGGCCGTGTAGAGGCAATACAGACCCCCGCGCCCCGATTTGCGCACTGGTAAGAATTGATGTCGCAGCGTAGTCTGTAAGCCGTATATAACGGCGAATAATTCGGGAGAGAATTACATGAAGCAAGAAACACTCGCCATTCACGCTGGCTATCAGAGTGAGCCGACCACCAATGCCGTGGCGGTGCCGATTTATCAGACTGTCGCTTATGAATTCGACAATGCGCAACACGGCGCAGACCTCTTTAATCTGGCGGTGCCGGGCAATATCTATACGCGCATCATGAACCCGACCAATGCCGTGCTGGAAGAGCGCGTCGCAGCCATGGAAGGCGGCGTGGCGGCGCTGGCGCTGGCAAGCGGGCAGGCGGCCATCCATTATTCAATCGTCAATTTGGCTGAGGCGGGCAACAATATCGTCACCGTGCCCCAGCTTTATGGCGGCACCTGGACGCTCTTCCGCCACATGCTGCCCAAGCTGGGCATTGATGTGCGCTTTGCCGAAGATGACAGCGCCGAGAGCCTGGCCAAGCACATCGACGCCGATACGCGCGCCGTCTTCTGCGAATCGATCGGCAATCCTGCTGGCAATATCCCCGACCTGGCAGCCATCGCCGAAATGGCGCATGCGCATGGCGTGCCGGT
Organism: Anaerolineae bacterium; assembly: GCA_034423155.1. Taxonomy (GTDB): domain Bacteria; phylum Chloroflexota; class Anaerolineae; order Aggregatilineales; family Phototrophicaceae; genus UBA6055. The sequence goes on from DAOUJB010000336.1 coordinate 2,298, forward strand.
CATCGTCGACAACACCGTGCCGACACCCGCGCTCTGCAACCCGGTGGAATACGGCTGCGATATCGTCTTGCATTCCGCCACCAAGTACCTGGGCGGGCTGGGCACGACCATCGCCGGCGTCCTGGTCGATGGCGGCATCTTCGACTGGGCGGCGCATGGCGACAAGTTCTATCA
>DAOUJB010000337.1:0-1860 GCA_034423155.1 Anaerolineae bacterium
CCAGGCCACGCGCTGCTGCCCCTCGGCCGCCATGCGCGCCATGCCCACGAAGTAAGCCCAGCCCATCACCGCCACCAAGCCTATCGTCAGCAAAACCGCAGCCATGCCCAGCAAGCCATTGATGATGCCCAGACCGCCGGTGATGCCCAGCACGACTGACACGACGATGATCAGCCCCACAAATAGCGCGGCGTAACCGATAGCCGCCAACAGCAGGTAAACGCCGTCTGCCAAGTCGCGCCCGAGCTGAATCGGCGGCAGTTGCTGGTCGTCTTGCATCAGCGCGCGCAGCACCGACACGCTGTAACCGGACAGCCACAACCCGCTGAAAACCGCGGCGGCGATCATGCCCAGCATGCCCATGACAGCTGTCCCGCTCAGGGAGAACTCGGGCAAATCCAGTTGGCTGAATCCATCCCAGTTGGCAAATGCCAGCATGAATCCATCCAGGTCGAAGGAATTGAAAAAGAGCCCTGTGAACAAAGCCATGGCGATCGTCATCACCAGCACGATGCTGAATACCTTGGCGAAATTGACATATGGATAGCGTATTGCGCTGGAAAAGTTCATCTGCTGCCTCTATGGAAATCCAGGGAAATTGCCGATACGCCGTTTAGTCTAACACAGCTTGCGCCAGCTAGCGAACTTCTTCCAGCCGGTCGTGCGCTGGCGGTGGCGCAGCCGAAAGCGCTGTGATCTGCGCATACCACTCGGGCGTCAATTCCACATCCAGCGCGGCCAGCGAGTCTTCCAGCTGCGTTAGGTTGCGCGCGCCGATGATGGGCGCCGTCACGCCCGGATGCGCCATCACCCAAGCCACGGCCAATGTGGCCGGCGCGATCCCTTGTTCTGTGGCGTGCGCGGCGAAGTCGGCAGCGGTTTGATGATAATCGGCGGGAGCATAGCGCTTTTGGTACATCTTGTTTTCGATCAGGCGTCCCGCTTGCGGATTGGTTTCCGGCACATATTTCCCGGTCAGCAAGCCGCCGCCCAGCGGGCTGTAGGGGATGACGCCGATCTGCTCTTGCTCGGCCATGGGCAGAATCTCGACTTCCGCCTGGCGTTTGACCAGGTTGTACATGGGCTGTAGGCATTGAATGCGCGCATAACCAGATTGCGCCGCAATGCCCTGCGCCTTCATCACCTGCCAAGCCCCCCAGTTGCTGACGGCGGGATAGAGGATCTTGCCCTGTCGCACCAGGTCGTCCAGCGCGCGCAGCATCTCGTCTATGGGCGTATCGGCATCGTAATGATGCAGGAAGTAAACATCAATGCGGTCAGTTTTCAGGCGGCGCAGGCTATCCTCGACGGCGATTTGGATGTGCCGGCGCGATGCCCCGCCCGCGTTGATATCGTCGCCCGTACTGGAAACCCCCTTGGTCGTCAGCACGATTTCATCGCGACAATCGGCGATCAGCCCGCCCAGAATCTCTTCTGAGCGTCCGCCAGCATAGGTGTTGGCGCAATCGAAAAAGTTGATGCCGACATCGCGGCAGCGGTTGAACATGCGCGCCGATTCGGCTTCGTCCGCGATATCGCCAAAGGACATCGTGCCGAAGCATAGCGGCGATACTTTCACGCCCGTGCGACCCAAAATGCGGTAGTCCATTTTTATTCTCCTTGTTGTGTAACCCCACCCCCGGCCGCTCCCCGACGAATCGCAGAGAGGAGTTTCGGAAGCTGCCTCCCGACATGTTGACAGAATCCGCGCGTTTTTGCATCCCCCTGACCTGTCGGGGGGACCGAGGGGGGTCAGTCCGATGCCAGTCGTCCCTGCGCCACCAGCTCGACCTGCCCACCGACGCGGATGGCAATCTCGCCGGCCTCTCGCCGCGCTTGCAGATGCAACAGCGATGGGCG
>DAOUJB010000338.1:0-1685 GCA_034423155.1 Anaerolineae bacterium
ATGACGCGCCGCATGGTATCGGCAGGCACGGCAAAGCCAATGCCGGCGACATCGCCACTGCGGCTCTGATTGGCTGTCGTCATGCCAAAGACCAATCCGCGCGAATCCAGCAAAGGACCGCCCGAGCTGCCGGGATAAATGGGCGCGTCTATCTGGATGATGGCGGGATTGTCATAAGCGACTGCGCCCGCGCCGATCAGCTCGGCCGAGGGCAGGGTGCGTCCGACGCCGCTGACGATGCCGGTGGTCATCGAGCTGTTTAAGCCGAAAGGATTGCCAATGGCGATGGCGCGCTGGCCCACCTTTATCAACGCCGATTCGCCGATGCGCAATGGCAGCAGCCGCTCGGCAGGTGCCGACACCTTCACAACCGCCACATCGCTGAAGCTGTCTGCGCCAACCAGCATCGCCTCCAGCACCAGGGCGTTGCCCAGCGTTACGCTGATGGCATCGGCATCGTTCACCAGGTGGGCATTGGTGATGATGTGCCCCTGCTGATCGTAGACGAAGCCAGAGCCGCGCCGCACCGATTCCGCCGTCGTCTCATCGGCTTCTGCCCGCGCTTCGATATTGACGACCGAGGGGCTGGCGCTTTCGTAAATCTCCGTCAGCAGCTGGTATTCGGCATCGGCTATGGTAGCGAGATCAAATGGCGTGGCTGTGGCAGCGGCTGTCGGTGTCGCCGCGGCGAGATCGATGCTGCAAGCGGTCAACAGCGGGCCGGTTATCAAGAGAAAGCAGATGCGCAGACCGATCATCAGCCGTGTTGTTCTGTCGTCAGCGCCGCGCAAGTCAGCCAAGGCTGTCTCGCAGCGCCTGGGCGAGCTCGCGCTGTTCGGGGCTTAGCTCGGCGGGCACGCTGATGACGACGCGCGCCAGCAAATCGCCGTATTCATCTTCGCCGCGCAGCTTGGGCATGCCTTTGCCAGACAAGCGCAACCGCTTCCCAGCCTGCGTACCGGGGCGAACTTTCATGCGCAGCTTGCCCGTCAAAGTCGGCACTTCGACCTCGCCGCCCAACATGGCCGTCAAAGCATCGACCTGGACATCCACGCCCAGATCATGCCCGTTACGGGAGAATTGCGGGTCTTCGGCGACTTCGACAAGCAGATAAAGATTGCCGGGCGGACCGCCATAAATGCCTGGTTGCCCCTCGCCAGCCAAGCGAACTTTGGTGCCGGTTGCAGCGCCTCGCGGTATCTGGAGGGTGACCTCGCGGCCGTTTTTGCTGTAGACGCGTTGTGTGCCCTCATAGGCTTCGCGCAAGCTGATGCGCACTGCTTGTTCGATATCTTGTCCGGCGCGAGGTCGCTGCGTTCGGCCGCCAAACCCGCCAAAGCCGCCAGCCTGCCGCCGCCCGCCCGACCCAGCGAAGATCGTTTCAAAGATATCGGACATGTCGTGGAATTGCGCGCCGTCTGTGAAAGGTCCGCCGCCGTTGCCACCCTGAAAATGCTGCCAGTTTTCGCCAAACTGATTGTAGGCGCTGCGTTTGTCTTGGTCGCTCAATACTTCGTAAGCGGCATTGACCTCTTTGAAGCGCGCTTCGGCAGCCGCATCGTCGGGATTGGCATCGGGATGATATTGTTTGGCTTTCTTGCGGAAGGCGCGCTTGATTTCGTCATCGCTGGCATTGCGCGCCACGCCCAGAATATCGTAATAGTCTCGGCTCATGGATCGCTTCC
>DAOUJB010000339.1:0-8785 GCA_034423155.1 Anaerolineae bacterium
AGATAAGTCTCTTGCGTAACCATGCCGATATTATCCGCCAGCGTGGCCAGCGAAAGTTCGCGCAGGTCATAGCCATCCAGCGTGATGCGCCCGGCTGTCGGGTCGTACAGGCGCGGAATAAGGTAAGTGAGCGTGGTCTTGCCGGCACCGCTTGGTCCCACCAGCGCCACCAGCTGTCCCGGCTCGATTGCGAAGCTCAAGCCGTGCAACGCCAGCTCGCGCGCCTGATGCGCCATGCCCACCGCGGCCAAGCCATTTCCGCCGCGTTTGAATCGGCCTGAGCGCGTGGCCGCCACATTGTCCATGCGCCCGACCCGTTCGACATCCGATAGCAGCTTCTCGTCATCCACCGTGTAGCGGAAGGTCACTCCGTCAAAATGCAGCGCGCCGCGAACCGCCTCAAGATGCACGGCATCGGGGCGCTCGGCGATATCCAGCGGCAGGTCGATGATCTCGAAGACGCGCTCGAAGCTGACGATGCTCTGCGCAAAGTCGACCGGCGCATTCGTCAGGGCTTGCAGCGGCGTATACAGCTGCGTCAAATAAGCGCCGAAAGCCACGATGGTGCCGATCGTGAAGGCGTCTTGGATGACCAGAATGCCGCCGACCCAGTAGACCAGCGCTGTGCCCACCACGCTGACCAAGCCGATCAGCACGAAGAACTGGCTGCCCAGCACCGCGCGCAAAATTCCCGCATCGCGAACATCGGCGGCGCGCTCTTCAAAATGCGCCACTTCCTGGTCGATGCGCCCGAAAAGCTTGACCAGCAGCGCGCCACTGATATTCAGGGTTTCGTTCATCATGGCGTTCATCTGGGCGTTGTGGCTCATCTGCTCGCGGGCGATTTCCTTGAGCCGCCTGCCCAGCCGCCGCGCGATGAAAACAAAGCAGGGCAGCACCAGCACGCCCAAAATCGTCAGCCGCCATTCCATACTCAGCATCACCGCCAGCGTCGCCACCACCGTGATGACATTGGTGATGATGTTGACGATGGTATTGCTGATGGCATTCTGCGCGCCGACTACATCGTTGTTCAGCCGGCTCATCAGCTCGCCCGTTTTGGTATTCGTAAAGAAGCGCAGCGACATTTGCTGCAAGTGATGATAGAGCGCCACCCGCAGGTCATAGATGACGCCCTCGCCGATAGACACATTCAGTTTGCGTTGGACGATGCGCACGCCGCCGCTGGCCACGGGAATGGCCACCAAGCCCAGCGCCAAAATGTGCAACCGTTCGATGTCTTTTTCCGCCAATGCGCCGTCAATGATTTCGCGGAAGATCAGCGGATTGAGCAAGCCCAGCCCGGTCGTCAGCAGGATCGTCGCCAACATGCCCGCGATTTGCCCGCGATAAGGACCGGCATAAGCCAGGACGCGCAGCAGCAGCCGCCTCGTCACATTGGGCTTGGCATCGTTGGTGCTGTGCATATAGCGGAACCAGCCGCCGCCACCCATCATGGTCGTCGTCCTCGCCACTCAGTTCAATGCAAGTGTAGGCGGAAAGTCGCTGTCTTGCGCCTGCCAATATGGTCAGGCAGGCATCGGCGCAATGTCCAGGAGGTCGGAGCCGCTTTGTCTAGCCGTCCATCGCCAGGCCACGCAAGATCGCGCGCGCGTCTGCCAGGCTGGCTGCAAAGAGCACTTCGCGCCCTTCCACCGCGCTGAGCAGGGTCTTCTGCAGCATCTGATACGCCGTTCGCATCGCGCCGTTCGCGCCGACCACGACGCGAGCGCCTTCGTTGGGTCGCGCCTCGCCGGTAGACAGCAGGTCTTTCGCCAGGCTCAAGATATCACTGGGGATGGATGTGCCTTCCAGGTCGATGATGAGATGCACAACCCGGTCGACGCTGCCGATCAGCCGGTCGGTCTTCTGCACAGCCTCTTCCAGATCGGCGCGCGTCCATTCCGACTCGAACTCGAGGATGATCGCCGACTTCTGCTTGTTGTCCCAGCGGGTAACGATCGCCATCTTGCCTGTCCCTCATCATGACGCAGATAGCGAGCATCTGGCGCAAGCAAATAGCCAAGCATCGCTACCGATTCCTACCATACCATAGCACAAAATGCGCCGCGAATAAAGACGGCGGAAGTACTCGCTCAGGGCAATCAAGTTGAATTCACACTCAGTGCTAGGAATTCTTCTCTGTCGCTTTGCCACCGAGTTCACCGAGAGGAAAGCAAAGGATTGGGGCTGTGTCGACGAGACTTACGCCAGAAAGGCAACATTTTGCAATCGTATGGTGTCTAGCGGCGAACCATCCGCGCCACATTTGCACATAGTGCAGCCATTTACATTATGTGCGTACAACAAACTCTCGGTGTACTCCTTCATCTCGGTGTACTCGGTGGTAAATATTTTTTGATGCGATCGCCCCGCGGACTCACTCCGGCACGATCTGAAAAGCCAGCGCGGGCGCAGCACGGCGGCCATCAATGGCGATTTCCACGCTCCATGCCCCAACAGTGAAGGTCGCATCGCTCTGGTCGATGAAGAACCAGATGCATTCGCCATTGAGATCGTTGCGCGGCTGAAAATTGAAATTGGCGACTTCGCTGCCCTGTCTGCGCCAGACAGACGAGATGGTCGCGCCAGCCGAGACATCATAAGCCTGCGCCACAACATAGATTTGGCTGCTGGCGGGGGTAAAGCGCGGGTTGTTGTCGATCGCGCAATCGCGGCTGTCGACGCCCGATGCCATCACGACATTTTCCAAGCGCGGTCCCGATTCTGGCGTGGCTGGAGGCGTTACGATTACAGCGGGTGGCGTTGCGACCGCTGCGCTGGCCGTGCGGATGCTGGCTGGCCCGGCGGTGGCTGTGGCTTGTTCGCCGATATCGCCAAGCTGCGAAATCGCGGTGGACAGCCAGGCGCTTTCTGTGCCCAGGCTGATCAAGCTAAAGCGCAGAAATTCTTGCGCCGCGGCTGCTTCGGTGACGCGCGAACTGGCATAATCCAGCGTGGTTTGCATGCGGGCACGCACGACAGTGCTGCTGGCGCGCAACTGTGCCATTTCTGTTTCCGCGTTGCTCTGATCGGCAGTGGCGGTCTGTTCCAGTGCCGAGGCGCTGCAACTCGCCAGGAACAGCAGCAACAGCAGCCAACTGCCAAACCAGTGTGGCGACTTCATAGAGCGCAGTATAGCCCAGAAAACAAAGCCGCCCCACGACATCCGCGAGACGGCTCGGAGTGGAAGCGCCGGGGACCTGCCCCCCGGGTCCGCTGGTTTCGAAAGGCGCACATCTACAAGCTTAGCCCGCTGTTCGTCTTCGCGCGTGGCATCCCCAGTGGGCGCGGTTTGCTGTGCGCTAGCCGATTGAGCTTGGCACCGCGTTATCGGCGTCTGCGGTGGGCACCCGGGCTTTTTATGACACTCATTGCAGCTCGCGCCAGGCGGCGACCTTGCAAGAGCGGTAGGGAACTTTTGGTCCCTACACCCTTATCCCGGTTGCCTAAGCAACCATTGGGAGGGGTTGGAAGTTGGGTTTTGCACCTATGTGCGTTGCCAGTTTTGCGTGTAGTGGCGCCACGGCTTGCAGTGCGCTTTCAGCCACCAACGTCGAATCTGGTTCGCTCCCTTGTTGGCTGAGCGACATCGGCCGTCCCAACCCGGCGTCTGTCAGCAGCATAAACATAGCATACCCCATTTCCGGGCGCATGTCCAGCGGGTAACGCAAATTGATCGGGACAATCGCTCCACAACATTATCCCGCTGCGTCTACGTCCAATGGTAGAAAGACTCATCAAGGAGTCAACACAAAAAGGAACGTCGTAGGGGCGACTCTTGAGTCGCCCACATGAACAACGACGGCATTGTGGACGATACAAGTATCGCCCCTACCGCTTTTGTATCTGAGCGGCGACGCTGTCGCAAATGAACAATCTAATGCGATTGACCGGGCCGCCTCATGGACGCATCTGGCAGCCAGCGATAATCCGTGCTAGATTGGCGGTTGGCAATTGGCGAGGGAGGCGGGACAAATGGGCGGCATGACAGGACCGCAGTTCAAACTGAACGAAGAGCAAGAAATGCTGGTGCGCATGGCGCGCGAGTTCACCGCCGACAATATTATCCCGGTGGCGGCGGAATACGACGAAAATGCCATTTTCCCCGCAGATATCTTTCACAAGGCCCGCGAGCTGGGCATCGTCAATATGCTCATCCCAGAAGAATACGGCGGGGTGGGCGCGAGCTCATTTGAAGAAGTCCTGGTCAGCGAAGAACTGGGATATGGCTGCACCGGCATCAGCACCAGCCTGGGCTTGAATTCTTTGGCATTGCTGCCGATTGTGCTGGCGGGCAGCGATGCCCAGAAAGCCTATTGGATGGGCGAGCGCATCAACGATAATGGCGAATTCGCTGCATATGGCGTCACGGAAGCCAACGCAGGCTCCAATGTTGTCGGCATCCAAACCCGCGCCGAAAAACGGGGCGCAGCCTATATCATCAACGGCAGCAAGACCTTCATCACCAATGCCAGTTATGCCAATTTCTACACCATATTCGCCAAGACCGATCCCGACGCCGGTCATCGTGGCATGACCTGCTTCGTCATCGACCGCGAAACGCCCGGCCTCAGCGTCGGCAAAAAGTTCGACAAGCTGGGCCAGCGGGCATCGGATACGGCGGAACTGGTATTTGAAAATGTCGAAGTGCCCGAAGAGAATGTCGTCGGCAGCATCGGGCAGGGCTTCTACATTGCCATGCAGGCATTTGATCATAGTCGCCCGGGCGTGGCGGCAGCCGCCACCGGTTTGCAGCGCCGCGCTCTGGAAGAGAGCGTCAAATATGCTGGCGAGCGCGAAGCCTTTGGACAGCCCATTTATCAGCATCAGGCGGTCGGGCACAAAATCGCCGACATGGCGATCAATTATGAAGCCTCGCGCTTGTTGACCTGGCAATCGGCTTGGCAGATCGACAACGGCATTCACAACCCGCGCATCCCAGCCTATGCCAAAGCCTTCGCCGCGGATATGGCGACGCGGGCGGCCGTCGATGCCGTGCAGGTCTTCGGCGGGTATGGTTTTATGAAAGAATACCCGGTCGAGAAGCTGCTGCGCGATGTGAAGATCTTCCAGATATACGAAGGCACCAGCGAAATCCAGCGCAATATCATCGTGCGCGAGCTCTTCCGCGGCGCTTGACGGGCGGCCCGGCGCGGGCAATTGCAAGATGCGACAAATTCGTGCCTTGACAGGCTATATCGCCCCTGCTAGCATCCATTCTCGCACGCGCAGCCAGCATCCTCCACGCATGAGGCAAGGCTGGTTGAACTGAGCATATGTGGCGAAAGAGCCCGGCAGACGCGGGGCATCTCGCCAATGCAACAGAGAGATAGGCGTCCAAGTGCGCCTGTTTGCTTGTCTAAAGACTAAAGAGAGCAGTCGAAATCAGTTATGGAGTAGGCGTATGCCGACCATCAATCAATTGGTGCGCAAGGGTCGCAAGTCCAAGAGCAAAAAGAACAAGGCACCGGCCCTGCAATATACCTTTAACGCTTTGAAGAATCGCCGGGCGCGTCAGCAAAAAGGCGCTCCACAAAAGCGCGGCGTCTGCACGCAGGTCAAGACGATGACGCCCAAGAAACCGAATTCGGCTCTGCGCAAGGTCGCGCGTGTGCGCCTGACCAACGGCATTGAAGTTTCCGCGTACATCGGCGGCGAAGGCCACAACCTGCAAGAGCACAGCGTAGTGCTGGTGCGCGGCGGTCGTGTCAAAGACCTGCCCGGTGTTCGTTATCACATCGTGCGCGGCAGCCTCGATACCAATGGCGTCGAAGGGCGCGGTCAACGGCGCAGCAAATACGGGACCAAGCGTCCTAGGTAAGCAGGAGAAAACCAGAAATGCCCAGAAGAAATCGTCCGCCCAAACGCATTCCGCCGCCCGATGCCAAGTACGGCAATCTGCATGTGGCTATGTTCATCAACCGCATGATGCGCGGCGGCAAGAAGAGCCTGGCGACGCGCATCATGTATGACGCATTCGACCGCATGGAAGAGCGCGCCAAGAAAGATCCGGTCGAGGTATTCGAGATGGCGATTCGCAATGTCGCGCCGGCTGTGGAAGTCAAACCCAAGCGTGTCGGCGGCTCGACCTATCAAGTGCCCATTGATGTATCGCACGAGCGTGGCATCACCCTGGCGATGCGCTGGCTGATCATGTTTGCCCGCGACCGCAGCGGCAGAAGCATGTCCGAAAAACTCACCAACGAGTTGCTGGATGCCTACAATGGGCAGGGCAATGCGGTCCGCCGCAAAGACGAAACCCACCGCATGGCCGAGGCGAATCGCGCCTTTGCCCATTTTCGCTAGGCTATAAGGCGGAAGCGCGGGAACTGGACGAGAGATGACAACGCTGAACCCAAGTTTTGAACTCGACAAAGTGCGCAATATCGGCATCATCGCGCATATTGACGCCGGCAAGACGACTGTGACCGAGCGCGTGCTCTATTACACGGGCATGGTGCACAAGATCGGCGAGACGCACGAAGGCTCTGCTACCACCGACTATATGGAGCAAGAGCGCGAACGCGGCATCACCATCACATCGGCGGCGGTGACGGCTGGCTGGGATGATCATCAGATCAACATCATCGATACGCCGGGCCATGTCGACTTCACAGCCGAGGTGCAGCGCAGCCTGCGCGTGCTGGATGGCGGCATCACTGTCTTTGATAGCGTAGCTGGCGTCGAGCCACAATCAGAAACAGTCTGGCGGCAAGCCTCGGATTACCAGGTACCGCGCTTGTGCTTCGTCAACAAGATGGACCGCATTGGCGCCGACTTCGACCGCTGCGTCAATATGATGATCGACCGACTCAACGCCAACCCGGTCGTCATCCAGGTGCCTTATGGCAGCGGCGAAAACTTCGAAGGCATCATCGATCTGCTCAATATGGAGTTGATCACCTATGGCAACGATGAAGGCACCGATATCCGCTACCACACCATCCCCGAGAGCCACCGCGAAATGGCGGAGACGCGTCGCGAGGATATGATCGAAAAAATCGTCGAAAACGACGAATACCTGATGATGAAATTCCTCGAAGAAGAAGAGATCACCAATGAGGAAATCCAGGGCGCGCTGCGTGCTGGTACGATCTCGGGCGCGCTGCATCCGGTTATGTGTGGCGCTGCGTTGAAGAACAAAGGTGTGCAGGCGCTGTTGAATATGGTGGTGGCGCTCTTGCCTTCGCCGCTGGATATCCCGCCTATCACAGGCGAGCATCCCAAAGACGGCTCGAAACTGATTCGCCGCGCCGACGACAACGATCCACTGGCGGCACTGGTCTTCAAGATCGTGTCCGACCAATATGGGCGGCTGGCATTCACCCGCGTCTATTCGGGCGTGCTGCAGGCGGGAACCATGGTGACCAATCCTGCCAATGGTCGCCGCGAGCGCGTTGGGCGCATCGTGCGCATGTTCGCCGACCGTCGTGAAGATGTCAAAGAAGTGCACGCGGGCGATATCGCTGCTGTCATCGGCATGAAAGAGACTTTTACCGGCGATACGCTCTGCGCGCCCAACAGCCCCATCTTGCTGGAGAATATCACTTTTCCCGCGCCCGTGGTTGAGGTGGCGATCGAGCCCAACACCAAAGCCGATCAAGACAAAATGGGCATCGGCTTGCGCAAACTGGCGGAAGAAGACCCCACATTTCAGATTGAGGTCGATGACCAGCTGGGGCAGACAAAAATCAAAGGCATGGGCGAGCTGCACCTGGAAGTGCTGGTGGATCGCCTGATGCGCGAATATGGCGTAGAAGCGCGCGTGGGCAGACCACGAGTCGCCTACCGCGAGACCATCACGCGCCTGGCCGAGGTCGACACCACTTTCCGCCGTCAGACTGGTGGCGCCGGGCAATATGCCCGTTGTCGGATTCGCTTCGAGCCACTGCCCGACGAAGAAAAAGACGAAGCAGTTGGCGAGCTTTACTTCGTCGATGCCATCCGCGGCGGCAGCATCCCCAAAGAATTCATCCCGGCGGTCAAAAAAGGCGTCAGCCAGGCGATGCAGGGCGGCGTCATCGCGGGATATCCGGTTGTCGACATCAAGGCTTCGCTGGTCGATGGCGCATTTCACGAAGTCGATTCAAGTGAAATCGCCTTCACTATCGCTGGCTCGATGTGCCTGAAAGAAGGCATTCAGAAGGGCGCGCCAGTTATCCTGGAGCCGTCGATGCGGGTGGAAGTGGTTGTTCCCGATAGCTATACCGGCGCGGTGGTCGGCGACATTTCTTCGCGGCGCGGCGTAATCACCGGCATGGAGCCGCACAGCGAAAGCATCTCGGTCATCAAGGCGCAAGTGCCGCTGGGCGAGATGTTCGGTTATGCCAACGACCTGCGCAATAACACGCAGGGACGCGGCAACTTTAGTATGGAGTTCGATACCTACACGACCGCGCCTCGCGATATCGCCGAGCTGGTGAAATCCGGGGCGCGTTAGGGTAGGGGCTGGGGGCATTCAGCCGCCAATTTCGTTCGTTATCTCACTATTCGAGTCGAGGAGTGCACAGAGGAACAGACCGATGGCAAAGGGAAAATTCGAACGCAGCAAACCACATGTTAATATCGGCACGATCGGCCATGTCGATCATGGCAAGACGACCCTGACCGCCGCGATCACCAAGGTCTTGGCGTTGAAGGGGCAAGCGCAGATGCGTGAATACGGCGATATCGACAATGCGCCGGAAGAACGCGCCCGCGGCATCACCATCAATATCCGCCATGTCGAGTACGAAACCGACAATCGGCACTACGCGCATGTAGACTGCCCGGGCCACCGCGA
>DAOUJB010000340.1:0-4661 GCA_034423155.1 Anaerolineae bacterium
GAAGCGGCGCACAAAGAAATCAACGAGAAATTGAACGCCATCGAAATAACGCAAGCGATTCACTCCGAGCGGTTCAACACCGTTAACGAGCGATTCAACAAAGTCGACGAGCAATTTAACAAAGTCGACGAGCGATTCAACACAGTCGACGAGCAATTCAAGACTGTTAAGACACAGATACAGTCCCTTGACGACAAGGTAGACCGACTGCGAGAAGGCAAGTAAATCCCGGCAGCGAGAATGACATCCGCGCTCGCGCTCCCTCGACTGTGTTGCGGAGTTTCGAACAGCAGACAAGTCTCCCCTTGCCAACGCGCAGGGTCTGAGAGGTTGGCGCAAACATGAAAATCGAACTCATCGACCTGACCGTCCGCGACCTCGTCGCCGGCTATCGTGACGATGGCGAGGGCGGCGTGCGCGGTTATGGCGGCAAGCTCGATATCCGCCCGCCTTTCCAGCGCGAATTCATCTACAAGGATAAAGAACGCAGCGCGGTCATCGACTCCATTTTGAAGGGCTTCCCCTTGAATGTCATGTATTGGTCAGCTCGCGGCGATGGCACATACGAGATCATCGACGGGCAGCAGCGCACCATTTCCGTCGCGCAGTTTATAGAAGGCGACTTTTCGTTTGAGCGCAGGTACTTTCACAACCTGCCGTCTGATATACAGGCGCGGATTCTCGACTACGAGCTGATGGTCTATGTGTGTAGTGGCACGGATAGCGAGAAGCTGGCTTGGTTCCAGACGATCAACATCGCGGGCGTGAAGCTGACCAACCAGGAATTGCGCAATGCGGTCTACTCGGGGTCGTGGGTTACAGACGCCAAGCGCTATTTCAGCCGACACGGCTGTGCGGCGCGGGGTTTGGGCGGCGACTACATGAGCGGCAATCCCATTCGTCAGGATTATCTGGAAACCGTCATCAAGTGGATTAGCGGCGGGCAGATTGAAGAGTACATGGGGCGGCATCAGCATGACGCCAACGCCTTGCCCTTGTGGAATTACTTTATAGCGGTCATTGAATGGACAAAAGCTAATTTTACTGAATACAGGTCGTCAATGAAGGGCGTGGATTGGGGCAGCCTTTACAATACCTACAAAGATGCGAAACTTGACCCCGTCGCGATTGAAGCCGAAATTGAGATTTTGCTTGATGACGAGGAAGTCCAGCGGGAGTCGGGCATATACCCGTATATTCTCACCCGCGAAAAGAAACACTTGAATCTTCGCGCCTTTGACGCGCGCATGAAGCGAAGAGTCTATAGAAAACAAGAAGGCATCTGTCCCATCTGCAAGAAGCATTTCCAAATCAGCCAAATGGAAGCCGACCACATCACGCCCTGGTCGAAAGGCGGCAAGACCAGCGAAGACAACTGCCAGATGCTATGCCGCAAGTGCAACCGAGAAAAAGCGGCGAAATGACCTCCACTTCTTGAAGAACCTTCTCTGCGGTTACAATAATCGCTTGATATCGTTGCACGCTAAGCGGAGGTTTCATGCGGGCGGACGCGGTAGTCGCCGGGCACATCGCGCTGGATATCTTGCCAGATATGTCGGCGTTGCGGGCAGACCAGGTCATCGGCGCCGGCAAGGTCTACGAAATCGGCCGCATCGCCTATTCGACAGGCGGCGCGGTTTCCAATACGGGCTTGGCGCTGCATCGACTGGGCGTGGCGGTTTCGCTGCAAGCCGTGGTCGGCGATGACTGGGTCGGGCGCGCCATCATTGACTATGTACGCGGATTCGGCGAGCGGCTGGGCGAGCATATCCGCATCGTGCCCGCTGCGGCCAGCCCCTACACTGTCGTCATCGAGCCGCAAAATCACGATCGCACGCTGCTGACTCACACCGGCGTCTACAACGATTATGGCGCTGACAGCATCGATTACGACTTGCTGGACGGCTGCAAGCTCTTCCATCTGGGTTATCCGACTCTGCTGCCGCGTTTGTTCGCCGATGAGGGCGCAGAATTCTGGCGGCTGCTGGCTGCCGTGAAAGCGCGTTGTCCGGCGATTTCCATCGACATGTCGCTGCCACCGCCCGATTCCCCCAGCGGACGAGCAGACTGGAGCGCGGTGCTGCGCCGTTGCCTGCCCCTCGTCGATATTTTTGTGCCCAGCATCGAAGAAATCATGTTCATGCTGCGCCGCGACGATTTGCAGCGCTGGCGAGACCGCCTGCTGGACAATTTGACGGGCGATTATCTGGCGGCGCTGGCGGATGAGCTGCTGACGATTGGCGTGGGCATAGCCGGCTTCAAACTGGGCGAGCGCGGCTTATACTTGCGGGCTTCGGCGGATCAGGAACGGCTGGCATTTTTGTCCGCGTTGGGCGGCTCGGCGGCAGGTTGGGCTGGCGCGCAAGTCTGGCAGCCGGCTTTTGCGGTGCAGGTGGCTGGCACGACCGGCGCGGGCGATGCGGCTTATGCGGGCTTGTTGGCGGCGCTGCTGCGCGGCATGGATGCGGCGGATTGCGCTCGTTGGGCTTGCGCTGTGGCGGCTTGCAATATCGAAGCGGCCGATGCCACAACCGGCGTGCGCAGTTGGGACGAAACGGCGGCGCGGCTCGAGGCCGGCTGGGCGACATGACCCCTCCCAGCCCCTCCCCAAAGAGACAGCGTAGGGGCGAGGCGGTGACTCGCCCATTTAACCCCTCCCCGACGAGTCAGGGAGGGGAGTCAAGGTATGTGCTTCCCCCTGACCCGCCGGGGGGACCGAGGGGGTTGCTTAATGCGCCTGACGCCGCGGCAGCAGCCATACCAAGAGCAACGAACCCAAACTGAAAGCCACCGCTAGCAGCAACATCACATCATAATTGCCGAAAATGTCATAAATTGCGCCAGCCCCAACCGGCGCGATCGTGCCCATCAGCGTCAGCACAATCACCATCGCGCTGCTGATGCGCCCATAGAAAGCCGCGCCATAGCTGTCCGCCACAATCAGCGGGCGCGCCAGCGTGTGCGTGCCCAGCGCCATGCCAAATAGCGCAACGAATATCGCAATAATCCAACCGGCGCTGCCCAACAGAAGCGTCGCCAGCGACAGCGTCAACAAGCCGCAAACGCCAAGCACCAGGTTCTTGCTGCTGAGCCGCCTCTCCAGAGGTACAAACGCCATGCGCCCCACTACTTGCATCACGCCGATCATGCCGCTCGCCCAAGCCGCGTTGGTCGAGTGGATGCCCACGCTAATCAGCAGCGGGATGAAATGCACGCGCATCGCCGCTATGCTCGACCACGACAGCGAAAATGCCAGCGTCAAAATCCAGAAGTAGCGCGAACGCAAGACGCCGCGCAGGTTGATTTTGTGGCGCTCGACCGATTTGGCAGCTTCGTGCGCGCCATCTGGCTGCAAGCCCAGGTCGGCCGGTCGATTGCGCAGCAGCAAGCCGTGCAGGGGGATCGTAATCGCGCCCAGCAGAATCGCCAGCGTCAGCACCGCGCCTCGCCAGCCCTGCGCCACCAGCAGCGCATCGCTGAGCGGGATGAATATGGTGCTGCTGAAGCCGGCGATGAAAGTGAGGACAGCCATGGCCGTGCCGCGCCTGCGGGCAAACCAGGTGGCGATGACCGCAAAAGCCGGTTCGTACAAGACTGCCGCGCCGCAAAAACCCAGCAGCGTCATGATCAGCACAAATTCCGGCAGAGTCTGCACCTGCGACCACAGCGCCACCAGTATCGTCGCGCCGATCGATCCAGCCGTCATCAGCAGGCGGCCGCCGCGTTTGTCCAGCCAATAGCCGACCGGCACGCCGACCAGACCAGTGATCAGCAGCGACAGGGAAAATGCGCCGGTCAGCTGCGCCCGCGACCAGCCCAGCTCGGCTTCCATGGGCGTGATAAAGACCGAGAATGCATAAAACATCACGCCGTAGGAGACGGTCTCGGTAACCGCCAGCGTCAGCGCGATGATCCAGCCGTAATAGACGGGCTCGCGTTTGAAGATACGTTTGAATGACTGGCCGGTCATGCTCTTTTGCGACGCCGCCTGACTGCATATCGCGCAACAGCATCAACTATTGCACAATTTTGCCACAGAAATAGCACCAAGTGAGGCTCGCGAAACGCGCCGTAAATCATCCCTCTCGGTCCCCCCGACAGCCGGGTAGGGGCGAGCCATTGGGTCGCCCGCTTTGGCTACCCTCTCCGTCCTGACGGGCTGGGGCTGGGGGAGGGGTTAAATGGGCGAGTCACCGCCTCGCCCCTACACTGTCTCTTTGGGGAGGGGCTGGGGCTGGGAGAGGGGTCAGACATCAAAGCGCATGCGTCAGCACCAGCACGCGCGTCTGCTCGGGCAGGTCTTCGCGGCGTAGCGCAACTTCCCAGTCGGACTGGAAATCGATATCGGCCTCGTCGAAGTGGCTGAGGAAGGCGCTGATCCACTGCATATTGCGCGGTTTGTAGCGCAGCGTGCGGAAGTGCATGGGGATGACCAGCCGCGGCTGCACGCGGTCAATGACGCTTTTCAGGTCGTGCAGGCCGATGGTGGGCACATCGCCAGCCAGCACCAGGAAGATATCCAGATCGCGGAAAAATTCGTATTCCTCGGGCGTGAAAGGGTTGCCGACATCGCCCATATGCCCGATGCTGATGCCGTCCATTTCCCAGCGGTACATGGCGCATTTGTCCGGCTCGTGCTCTGGATGGTCGTACATTTCCGA
>DAOUJB010000341.1:0-2415 GCA_034423155.1 Anaerolineae bacterium
ACGGTATATCGCAATCGGCGCTCGGTGATCCCCGAAGAAGCGGCGGCGCTGAAAGGATAATGACCGCTATGGACTTCCTCAACGATCCCAACGCGCTGCCCTGGCTGATACCGGCCGGTCCGCTGCTGGCTTTCCTCATCATCACGCTGCTGACGAATAAGTCGAAGCTCGTGCCAGCCAGCGACCATCACGAATATGGCGGGCATCATCCCGATTATGATGGCATGCTGGTGCCGGTCGTGGCGCGCTACAGCCGCTTCATCAGCATCGTCGTCGGCATGAGCGGGGTAGTGGCGGCGCTGGTCATCAGTTGGATCACGCTCTACAACGCCTCGCAGCTGCATCACATTGGTCCGGAAGTGTTGGCCAGCAGCATCGCCTGGATGGACACGGGTGAGACGGCTTTCCACATGGGCGTGCTGGTCGACCCGGCCACCATCATCATGCTGGTCATGGTGCCCATCGCCGTGCTGATGATCTTCATTTATTCCATTGGTTACATGGCGCATGATCCGCGCCAGGCGCGCTTCTTCGCGTTGATTTCGCTGTTTGCGGGTGCCATGCTGACGCTGGTGGTGGCGGACAATGTGCTGCTGCTCTTCGTCGGCTGGGAGATCATGGGCGTTTGTTCATACATGCTCATCGGCTTCTGGTTCGAAAAAGAAAGCGCCTATAAAGCCGCTATCAAAGCTTTCACCACCACGCGCATCGCCGATGTCGTCATGCTGCTGGGCATCGCTTATCTCTACAGCCTGACAGGCACGCTGAATTACCGCGACATCATGTACAACCCCGAGACGCTGGATATGCTGGCGACGACCTCGCCCATCATCTTCGGCGGCTGGACTGTCAGCGCTGCCAGCATCATCGGCATCTTCCTCATCATCGGCACAGTTGGCAAGTCGGCGCAATTTCCGCTGCATGTCTGGCTGCCCGATGCCATGGAAGGTCCCACGCCAGTCAGCGCGATGATCCATGCTGCGGCTATGGTGTCGGCGGGCATCTTCTCGCTGATCCGCTTGTTCCCGCTCTTTGCGGCCGGTGGCGACCCGCATCATGGCATTCTTACTGAGCCGCTGGCGTTCATGGCGGTGGTCGGCGCATTCACGGCGCTGCTCGCGGCGACCATGGCGGTGGCGCAGAACGATGTCAAAGCCGTGCTGGCTTATTCGACCATCTCACAGCTGGGCTTCATGATGGCGGCGCTGGGCATCGGCGCATACATCGCGGCTGCCTTCCATCTGATCACGCACGCCTTCTTCAAAGCGCTGCTCTTCATGGCGGCTGGCAGCGTCATCCATGGTATGGAACACGGCGAGCACCATGTGCACGAGCATGGGCATGGAGATTTCGACCCGCAGGACATGTTCAATATGGGCGGCTTGCGCAAGACCATGCCGGTCACATTTTGGACATTCCTGATCGGCGGCTTGTCGCTTTCGGGCTTGCCCATCATCACAGCCGGCTTTTGGTCGAAGGACGAGATTTTGGCTGATGCCTGGCTGGTGTTGGAAGGCTATGGCAGCGGCGCGCATGGCTTGGTCTTTGTGATGCTGGCGCTGGCCGCCTTCATGACCGCTTTCTACACCATGCGCCAGATCGCCCTGACCTTCGGCGGTGAAGCGCGCACAGAAGCCGCCAAACACGCTAACCTAGGCAAAGGCGTCGTCAGCATCACAATGACGCTGCCTTTGATAATCCTGGCATTTTTTGCGCTTGGCGCGGGCTTCGTGGGCGTTCCCAACGATTTCCCCGTGTTGGGCGCAATCTTTTCGCCCGAATACAATAATTTCAAGCACCTGATGATCGAGGCGTTGCCACTGCCCGAGGCGACCGCGGCTTTCTCCAGCCTGCCGGATTATCACGCCAAAGCGCCGCCCTTCAACATCATCCCGGTGGCCACTTCCGTGCTCGTGGCGCTGCTGGGCTTGTGGCTGGGCTGGCTGGTCTATTGGCGCAAACCACTCAAAGCCGGTCAGCGCGATCCCATGGAAAACTTCCTGGGTCCGCTGCACGCTGTGCTGAAGAATCGCTATTACCTGGACGACATCTACGGACGCGTTTTTGTTGCGCCATCGCAATGGCTGAGCGCGCAGATCATCATCTTTCTCGACCGCGGCATCATCGATGCGCTTCTGCACATCATCGCGCGGGTCTTTACCTGGCTGGGCGATCTGGTCAAAGTCTTGAATTTGTGGCTGATAGACGGCGTTGGCGATGGCATCCCGATCGCCATATTCAACTTTGGCGGTTGGCTGCGGCGCATGCAGAGCGGGCGCGTCCAACAATACATGCTGCTGGTATTGGCGGCGGCGGTGGCAATCGGCATTGTGCTGGTGCTGTCGTCGGGCGCGGCGCTTGCGCAATAAGGGGGCGCATCCATGGTAGAAATCTTCGGCATCGACGCGCTTTCCG
>DAOUJB010000342.1:0-17944 GCA_034423155.1 Anaerolineae bacterium
CAAGCCAGCCCGGCTGCGTTCGTCCGGCTCCATCTCCAGCACATCTTCGCCGTCCAGCAGCACTTCGCCAGCGGTAACTTCGTAGGCGGGATTGCCCATCAGCACATTCGCCAGCGTGCTCTTGCCCGAGCCGTTGGGACCCATCAGCGCGTGGATCTCTCCTTGGCGAACAAGCAGATCGACCCCTTGCAGAATCGGGTTGTCGTCGCCGTCCACACAGGCGTGCAAGTCGCGTATCTCCAGTGTTACACCCATTCGCGGCAGTTCTCCTCTCGCAAGGGATTTAATGTCGGTTAAATTGACTTTGTAACCGACCACAATTCTTTTGCAGTGTAGCAGCGCGGCGGCGCATTGTCAATATGGGGACGCGGCGGCGAGGCAAGATGTCCGCCATCCCGCGATAGAAGCGTGTTAGAAGTGGCTGGGCAGCTTCTCCCGCAGGTGGCAAATTGACAGGCGCGCGCGGCTGTATTATGCTAGGCGCAATCCGGCAGCGATCAAAGAGGACGGGCTGATGTCAGACAAGGAAGCGGGACTCTACGAAGCGATGCGAGCGGTGATCGACCCCGAGATCGGCATGAATATCATCGAGCTGGGTTTGGTGCGCGGCGTGGAATTTGATGACGAAAGCGCCCATGTCAATATGATCATGACGACGCCCTTCTGTCCGTATGCCCCGCAGCTTTTGGAGCAGACCCGTCGCACCGCGCAAGACTACCTGGGCGTCCCCACGACCATCGAGATGGGCATGGAAATGTGGGATCCCAGCATGATGGAAGAAGGCGCCGCCAGCGACTGGGGACTATTCTAGCGCCCTAGATCCGGTGATTGCGGATCCATTCCAGCGGGTCGATGTAATTCTTCATCAGCGAACTGAAGCTCAATTTCGGCCAATTGCCAGGCTGCCGCTCAAGTATGGTGGTCGCGCTTAGGTCGAAGTGCAGATGCGGCACGAAGCGCCCAAATGCATCGCTGATCTCGCAGATGCGCTGCCCACGCGCCACCCGTTCACCCACGCGCACGCGAATTTGCTGCACATGGCCATAGCGGCTGTAGAGCACGCGGCCCGCGGGTTCATAAAGCGGGTCGTGGCGAATGACGACCACATTGCCCCAGACTGCCAGCGGAGCCGCGAATGTCACTATGCCGCTGGCGCAGGCATAACAAGACATGCCTTTGTCTTCGTAGGGACTGCCAAAGTTCAGATCTGCGCCAGTGTGATAGGCTTCGCTTGGCGTACCCCGAAAATACAGCCTGCCGAAAGGCGATGCATCGCGCCAACCGGGCGGCCAAAGCGTATCGCCACGGCGCTGGTCGCTCGTCCCAACCGGTGAATCGTAGCCATCGGCGACATACACGCCATTGACGCGCGTTGCCCGGCGTTGTCGCGTCGGGTCGGGCGCAGGCAGATAACCGATGGGCGTGGTCACGATACGGCGAAAACGGATCGCGTCAAAAGCGATGAACTTGTCCGGCTCGCCAGTTACATCATTCAGAAAGATGCGCCCGGCATTGTCTTGCCCGCGGTCGAGGTCGAAGATACCCAGCGACACCCAGCGGTTGCGATGCTGGTGCTGGTTGATGTCGATGACTACTTCGCTGGCAGCGCCGACCACGCCATGCACTTTGTAGCGCGCGCGTGTCGTGGTGGCGCGGCGGTTGGGCACAAAGACCGCTACTTCGTAGAGACCGTTCTGGGGCAGCTTTTGACGCCATTCTGCCCAGACTTTGCTGGTGCGTTCCTCCGTGCCTACATACAGATACTCCCAGCCCCAGGTATTTTCGCGGGCGCTGAACTCGGCTTTGCCCGTGTAGGTGCCGCTGCGAAAGCCGGATTTGCTGGGCAGGATGATGACTTCGTCGGCGAAGTTCTCACGGGGTTGCGGCTCTGGCTCGGCCGGCGATGTTTTCAGTTCAATGGCACGGTCGACTCCCTGCCAGCGAGCCACCGTGCCATAGCGCCACCAGCTCAAGCCTTTCGCGCCGTATACCTGGGTGGCCAGCGTGTGCCCTTCGATCTGCTCTTGCGTGGGCGCACCGCCAGGGAAGACCGGAATGATCGGTTTGTTGAAGCCGGACCAGGTCGTCCATAGCGATTTCAACGCATCTTCTGGCGACCTGCGAAAGATCTGCCAATAAGTTTGCGGATGAACGCTGTCGACAAAGGGACTCCATTCGTGGGGGAAGACGGTATGGTAGTGTTGTGGGCGAGGGTCGATGCTCATGCCGATATGAAAGCGCGTGCCCAAACCCCGCCGCAGCATCAGCATAAATGGTCGCACTGCCGAAGCGCCACCCTGCCAATAGTGGCCCGGCTGCCGCTCGATATCCAGGATCAGCGATTGCACGCCGGCCCGCGAGCAAGCTTCTATGATGACGCGCGCTTCCGCCTCTATGCGCAAGCCATGCGGCACGCACCAGGCATGAAATTCAAAGCCGGCGCTGTGACAAGCCGCCACCCATTGGTCGATACTTTCCGTCCCGCGGATCGCCAATGCGCCGCTGTCGTATTCGGCCATCCAGTGCACGCCTTCGGTGATCTTGACCCAGATTTGAGTGATTTCCGGGGCTTTGGCGCGGATATCGGCCAGCAACTCGGCGATGCTGCTCTGGGGTACAGCCAAGCCTTTCCAATGCCAGATCGCAAGCTTGCCATCGTAGGGCGTTTTTGGATGCGGAGAGGGCTGCGCGCCAATAGCCGGGATAAACTCTACATAACCAGCGAAGAGCCAGCCTTTTAAGCCACCTTTCTCCACCCAAATCCAGTTATCGCTTGTGCGCGTCTCGGGATAGTAGACTAGCAAAGTATTATCGAGGATATCGCCGATATCGGTGTAACTCGTGCTGGGTCCGCGGCGGATATTGCTCAGCGCATAACGCGTCTGCGCCACCGCTACCAAGCCTTCGCCAGCAGCCTCGGGCTTCGCTACGAATCGTTCTTGGCTCATGGACCGCCCTTCTCTTGCCCTTCAGTCTGCTCATCACAGTGTTGAACTAGCGCACCAGGCAGTATACCCGAATCCGCCAGTTCGACACCGCGATTCGCTAGTGCACAGCCAATAAAATGTGAGCGTAGATTGGCACAAGAAAATCGCCACAGGGCGACTCTTTGGTGCTTTGGTGTGGTCTACAGATGAAGCGAGACTAGACGGTGAACTCGCCATTCCGATAGAAGAGTTCGCCATCCACCAGGATTTCGCTGTCTTGGCGCATATCGCAGATCATATCCCAGTGCAAGGCGCTGACATTGCGGCTGCCCGTTTCTGGATAACCCATGCCAACAGCCATGTGCACAGTGCCGCCGATTTTTTCATCGTAGAGAATGCTGCCTGTGAATTGGCTGATGCCAAAGTTGGTGCCGATGGCGAACTCGCCCAGGTAGCGCGCGCCCTCATCAATGTTAAGTTGTGCCAGCAGCAAGTCTTCGTTTTGCTCGGCAGCGGCATCGGTGACCTGGCCATCGACGAACTTCAGTTTGATTCCGCTGACAGCGCGCCCGCTGACGATGGCCGGATAGCTGAAGCGCACCCAACCATTGACGCTGTCTTCGACGGGCCCGGTGAAGATTTCGCCGCTGGGCATATTGCGCCGGCCATCGCTGTTGATGAACTTGCGCCCGGCGATGCTCAACTCCAGGTCGATATGCGGTCCGCGCAATTTGACTTGCCGTTTGTCGGCCAGGTAGTCGACCTTGTGCTGCTGCATCTCGCTCAGCTTGCGCCATTCCGCCGCCGGGTCGTCAACATCACAGAAACACGCGCCATAGACAAAGTCTTCGTATTCCTCGAGGCTCATATTGGCTTCTTGTGCGCCAGCCTGGCTGGGATACAGTGTACCAACCCAGCGGAACTCTCCACGAGCGGCGCGCTGCAAGCGAGTCTGCAAGATGCGGCTTTGGGCGGCTTGTCGCGCGCGCAGCTTTTCCGCGCTGATCGTGGTCATAGAGCGCGTGTTTTCGGGCGCTTTGACTCGAATATACACATCGGCGCTGTCGGTATAGAGTTTGAGACTGGGGTCGATCCAGGCGATCTGCTCTTCGCTGGCGTGCCGCAGCAAGTGGCGCTGCATGCGCTCGTCGTCGATAAAGAGGCTGGGATGACCGCCGGCCTCAATCACTGCGGCATAGATATCGCGCAAGATAGGCAGGGACGCGAAGTCGCCCAAGATTCCCACCCAATCGCCGGGCGCAACTTCCGTGGAATAATTGACCAGCAGCTGCGCCAGCCGGCCTCGTCGCAAATCGCTCATCGCGCCTAGGCCAGCGAGCGCGCCGCTGCCAATGCCGCGTCGTAGTCGACCTCATCGCCGATAACCGGCACATATTCGGCGTGACGCAGCACATTGTCACGATCCAGCACAAAGACAGCGCGCTGGCAGATGCGCCATTCTGTATCGTGTACACCATAATCATCGGCGAATTGCATGTCGCGCTGTGTCGTCAGCGTCTCGGTATTTTCGATGCCTTCAGCCCCACAGAATCGCCCCAAAGCAAAAGGCATATCGGCGCTGACTGTCAACACGACAGTCTTGTTCAGCCCGGAGGCTTCTTCGTTGAAGCGGCGCGTTTGCATGGCGCAGACACCAGTGTCTATCGACGGGATGACGCTGATGACCTTGACCTTGCCGGCATAATCAGCCAAGGAGCGGATGCTGAGGTCGTTGGCGACCAAGCTGAAGTCCGGCGCTGCCGAGCCGACCGCGAGCATTTCGTTTTGAATGGGGTGTTCGTTGTCTCCGACCATCATGCCTTTGCGCGCCATAGCAAATCTCCTTTAGACTTCGATAATTTCTCGCCGAACCTGTGCGATAATGAATGTATGGATTATAAACGCGGCTTCGTGCAAGGCAAGATGACAATTCACGAGCTGCCGAACGGGGGTGGAGCATGTCGCGCAAATGGATAATGGCTGGTCTGGCTGTCTTGCTGGTGGTGGTGGCCTTGGCAATTACGCAACCCTGGCTGTACTTTGTCAATCGCGAAGTCGATGAAGCATTCCCCGGCTTGACCCAAGCCCAGCGCGATGCCATCGACACCATGCCAGACGCGGAGAAGCAGATGTTGCTGGACATGGCGAAGGACAACCGCGAGATGGCAGAGCAGACAGCCCTCGCCCAGATGGAGGACGGCAGCGTCGTGCCCGATGCGGAACAAGCCATGCCGCCAGAAATGCCAGCCGACCCCGTCGCGCTAGCGATTGGCGAATTTATTCATATCGACCCCATCCATGGCGCCGACGGCTTTGCCAAGATCTATGCTCTGCCCGATGGCACGCAGATCTTGCGCTTCGAGGAGTTCAGCTCCAAGAACGGGCCCGACCTACATGTGTATCTATCGGCGGAAAACCCGACCACGACATTCGCGGGCTTGGGCGAAGAGCCGCTGCATCTGGGCGCGCTGAAAGGCAATATCGGCAGCCAGAATTACGAGATACCGGCGGGTATCGACCTGGCGCGCTTCCAAAGCGTCGTCATCTATTGCCGACCCTTTCGCGTCATCTTCAGCTCGGCAAAGCTGGCATACGGTTAGTCAAAATCGCGATAACGCCATTCGCCGCCGACCATCGTGCCCAAGACTTGCAAGTCGGGGATCTCGTCGGCCGGCGCGCGCGTGATATCGCGGTCGAGCACGACCAAATCGGCGAGGTAGCCGGCGCACAACTTGCCCAGGCGGTCTTCCATTTCAGCGGCATAGGCGGGACCTTGCGTATAGCCCAGCAGCGCCTCGTGCAGGCTGATGCGCGCTTCGGGATGCCAGCCAGCAGCCGGTTGGCCATCGCGCTGGCGTGTGACCGCAGCGTGAATCCCCAGCAGTGGATCCAACGGCTCGACAGGCGCATCAGAACCAAAAGCGACACGCGCGCCCTGATCCAGTTGCAAGCGCGGGTTGTATGACCACTTGGTGCGCTCGCCCCAATAGCGGTCGGCGGTAATCATGTCGGAGGTGGCGTGGATTGGTTGCATGGAGGCGATGACATCCAACTCCGCCAGCCGATGCGCATCCTGGGGATGGATGATTTGCACATGCTCGATGCGGTGGCGGCGGCTGGCGGGCACTTCGCCTCGCGAGGCTTCTTGCTGGCGCGCGATCTCAAACACATCCAACACATCGTGCACCGCTTTGTCGCCGATGGCATGAATGCTGGCGGGCAAACCAGCCGCACTGGCCCGGCTGACATAGTCGACCATTTCTTCTTTTTCGACCAGCGCCATGCCGGTATTCCAGTCTTCGCCGGCATAGGCTTCGAACATGAGCGCGGTCTTTGGTCCCAGCGCGCCATCCGCAAACAGCTTCAAAGCGCCGATGCGGATCCAGTCATCGCCAAAGTTGCGGCGCAGCCCGGTCTCGAGCGCCGCGTCCAGCCAACGCTGATTGATCTGTTTGACGACGCGCAGGCACAAGTCGCCGCGTTCCCGCAATATCTGCAGCGCCACCAGGCACGACGGGTCGTCAAAGTCGTGAATCATGGTGAGGCCGCGCCGCAAGGCATGATCTTGCGCAACCTGCATCATATCCGCCAGCTGTTCGGGTGTTGGCGCGGGCACTTGATCGCCCACGATATCCATGGCGGTCTCCAGCAAGATGCCCGTGGCCGCGCCTTGTTCATCGCGCAGGATCTCGCCGCCTGCGGGGTCGGGCGTTGAATCGTTGATGCCAGCGAGGTCCAGCGCAAGCGAATTCACCCAGGCGGCATGTCCGCTCTTGGCAGACAGATAGACGGGGTTGTGCGGCGCGACCGCGTCCAGATCGGCGCAAGTGGGGAAGGCGCGGTCTTCCCACATATCCTGCGCCCAGCCCTGCCCGGTGATCCATTCGCCAGCCGGCGTTTGCAGCGCGCGCTTGCGCACCTGTTCCTGCGCAGCGGCTTTGCTGGACAGCTCGAAGACATTGACCGAGCGCATCGATTCCGCCTGCGCCTGCCAATGCAAGTGGGCATCGGTGAGCCCGGGCAGCACCGTCTTGCCGTCCAGGTCAATCGTTTTTGTGCCGTGACCAGCCAGCCGCGCGATCTCTGCGTCATCGCCCACAGCGACCAGCCGGCCATAGCTGATGGCGGCGGCGCTGGCGCGAGGCCGAGCATCGTCCAGCGTGATGATGTTGCCATTGAGCAAAATCGACTGAATCATGCTTGCATCCTGTTCAACTCGCGTTCAATTTCTGCGGCTGTCGGTGCGCTTTCCAGGCTGGCGCGGGTCACAGAATAGGCTGCCAGCCGTCCAGCCAGGCGCACAGCCGCCGACACATCGCCATCAAGCCGCTGCAAACTCCCCAACAGCGCCGCCGCGAAGACATCGCCAGCCCCGGTCAAGTCGCGCGCGGTCACATCCAGGCTTTCGTAGTGCATTTCGCCGCCAGCATGATAATAAGTGCCGCCAGCGCGCCCGTTGGTCACCACCAAATGCTGGCAGACGCGGCGCATCTTGTCGGTCAACTGCGGATAGAGGCGGATGTCTTCTTCGCTGTAGACGACGATATCAATCAGCCGCAGCGCATCGGCATCGAACCAGCGCCGAAATTTGACCAGGCCATCGGCATCCCAGCGTCGCAGCATGCCTTGCAGCGTCAGCATTTTGATCGCATCGGGGAAGCGGCTTGCCAATTCCAGCGGGTCGATCTCGGCGGCCAGCGGTCCCATATGCAGATACGGCGGGTCGGTCCAGCCGACTGGCACATGGTCATATCGCAACGGTTTGGCGGTCGCGCGAACAAATTGCTGGCGTCCCGCATCGGAATAGACATTTTCATAGGTCAAAGAATCTTCGGCGGGCAGGCTCACCAGGTCGCCGTAGGGCAGCAAGTGGCCCAGCAAAGGCTCGTCAAAGGCTGCGCTGGTCAGCACGCCGACTCGGTGTCCGAAAGCGGCATAAGTCGGCGCGGCATAGGCGACAGTGCCGCCCAGCATTCGTCCGCCCGGCACCAGATCGACGGTCAGGTGTCCGATGGTCAGGATATCTATAGGAGACGGCATGGCAGCGGCGGCGTGGAGATTAGTTGGGCACGATGGTGACTTTGCGCGCGGAGCCTTCGCCGACACTTTGCGTGCTCACATCTTCGCGGTCGCGCAGGGTCAAGTGAATGATGCGGCGTTCGCTGGGCTGCATGGGCTCGAGCGTGATGGTACGCCCTTGTTGGACAGCTTGCTTCGCCATGCGTTTGGCGAGCCCGCGCAGGCGGTTGGAGCGCCCTGTCTTATATCCCTCGGCATCGATGATGATATTGGCGCGGCGCTCAAGTTTGCGGCTGCAGATCAAGCGCACGATATGTTGCAAGGCCGCCAAAGTTTCTCCGCGCCGCCCGATCAGCCGGTTGATGCGCTTGCCGGTGATATTCAGCATCCAGTGCGGATCTTCGCCCTCAACCTCGTCGCTGAGATTTATGTTGATTTGCGCATCAATACGCATCCGGGTCAACAACGCTTCCAGCACTTCCAAGCCAACGGTCGCATCTTCGTCAAGCTCGATATCGGCGACCACGGTGATAGCTCCGGCGACTGGTTCTTGGTCGGGGGGCTCGGCGTATTCCTGGGCGAATTCTTCTTCCAGGTCTTGGGGATAATCCTCGGGTTCCGCGGCTTTGCGCTGCCCGATCAGCACCAGACGCACCCGCGCTTCGCGAGCGCCAAAGCCGAACAAGCCGGTGTTGGGCTCTTCTAGCACTTCCACCATGACATCGGCGGGAGCGGCATTGAGTTGAGCCAAACCTTTGCTGATAGCTGCGTCCACCGAGTTGGCGGTAACTTCAATCATCTCCATCTTTCATTCCTTTGCGTTGGCTGCGCAGGTTGCGACTATTTTTTGCGCGGCTTCTTTTTCTTGCTGCGGCGTGGCTTTTTGGCGCTCGGCTCATCTTCTGGGAAGACCACTTCCACCGGTGCCTCGTCGCCCTTGCTGCCGAAGACTCGTTCCAGCACCCGCCTGCCCTGTGGGCTGTACTGCACCATGCCGATCAGGTTCGATGTCACGAAGTAGAGCGACAAGCCCACCGAAAACGACAGCGAAAAGAAGCCGAACATAATGGGCATGATGGTGGTCATGCTTTTGGTCATGGCGGCTGCTTGCCCGCCGGGATTGCTGTCTTCTTCGTCATCGTCATCTTTGCTGGTTTTCTGCCCGGTCATGGACATGGTCAGCTTTTGCTGCGCCCAGGTGGTGACCAGCACCAGCAGCGGCAGCGCCAGGGCATAGTGGGGATTTTCTGTCGGCGCGAGGGTCAGGTCGAGTTGCGGCAGCAGGTCAGCCAGCTGCGGTATGGGCGACCACATGCGCTGCAACGGGATGAGCGAATCCAAGCCCGGGATCAACAAGCGCTCGGACAAATCGACCAGTTGGAAGGGGGTGGCCGCCAGCGCAAAGAAGATCGCTTGATACAATCCGATGAGAATCGGAAACTGGATCAACATGGGGAAGCAGCCGCCAACCGGATTGACCTTGTTTTCCCGATACAGCTTCATCTGCGCCTGCGACATCTTCTCTTTGTCGTTCTTGTATTTGGCTTGCAGTTTCTTCAGCTGTGGCTGCAATTGCTGCATGCGCCGCGATGACTCTTGCTGCTTGGCAAACAGAGGCCAAGTCAGCACGCGGATGATGACCGTCAGCACGATGATGGCCAGGACAATATCCTGGTTTAGCGCCGAATAGAGCCAAGCCAGTATGGTGACAAAGGGGTTAAGAATCAGATCCCACATTTGGTCAAGCTCCTGTTTTGGCTCAGCGCGGGTAGACCCAGGTTTGACGCCCGTCAATGCCGAAGGCGATCAACAGGCGGCCATCGTGCACCGAGGTGACCAGCAGCAGTGGCTCGTCGATATCCAGCGTTTCGCTCGGTTCCAGCAGCAGCAAATCGCCCAGCAGCTCGGGACGGTCATCGACTTCGCGGGCATAGAACAGCGCGCCGTCATACCGATCCAGCCAATAGACCTTGCCATCGCGCGAGGCGACGATCACACGATCCCCCACCACCAGCGGACCCGCCCGGATGCCGCGCTCGGCGATCTCGTGCGACCAGCGCAAAGCCAAACCCGCTTCCGTGTCCAGCGCGTGCACATAGCCGCTTAGATCAGCCAGATAAACGATGCCATCTTCATCTATCGCCGGCGTGCCCCAGACCCAGTTCTGAGTCTCGTAGCTGCTGAGAATCTCGCCATCCAGCGAAATCTCGAAGAAGCTCTTGTTGAAGCTTCCGACATAAAGGCGATCGTTGGCCAGCAGTGGCGTGGAGGCGATACCGCCGCCCAGGTCGACTGTCCAGCGAATGTGGCCGGTCTCTCGCTCAACCGCGTACAAGTGATGATCGAGCGAGGGGAAAATAATCAATTCGCCCACCAGCAGCGGCTTCGCCCAGACGCCTTCGTCGGTGGGTACGCGCCACAATTCTCGAAGACCGTCCATTTCATAGGCGCCAAGCCCACCATCCTGGAAGGGTACATAGAGCACGCCGTCCGCCGCGAGCATGCTGGCGACGACTTTGCCTTCGACGGGTATCGCGCGCACCAACTCGACCACCACCGAATCGACGCGCAGCAAACGTTTATTGTTGTCGGCGATGAGCATGGTTTCGGAATCGATCGGGATGGGCTGGGCGTAGAATTGACCGCCACCGTTGTCCGAGCCGCGGAATAGCCAGCTGCGCGGATTGCCTTCGTTGTCGCGCAATGGCTGTCCATTGACTGGGTTCAGCAACCGAGCCGGCGAGCCATTGGATGGTGTCAGCAGCGCCACATCGTTGTTATATGCCAGCGCGATATGCTGCTCGCCATTCAGATCGACCAAGCCAACCGAGGGCCAACTGACACCCATGCGCCCACCGACGCAGGCAGTCAAGCTGAACAGGCACAGAAGCAATAGCGCCAGGCGCAGTGTTTGGGAGGTCTTCAAGCTTCACTCCTTGGGCGGGACAGGGTCAAAACCGCCGGGATGCAAGGGATGGCAGCGACAGATACGCCGAATGCCCATCCAACTGCCCTTGATCGGACCATACATTTCGATCGCCTCGTACGCATAGATCGAGCAGGTCGGCGTGAACCGACACGCGGAGGGCAGGAGCGGCGAGACAAATCGCTTGTATCCGCCGATCATGCGCAACAGTAGCCACTTCAAGCCATCACCCGGGCTCGACCAACTGCGCCTGCACACATAGCTGCCTGATTATACGCTGCAACTCGGTAAAAGGTTGCCGCAAGACCGCGCGCCTCGGCAACAGCACAATATCGAAGCCTTGACGCAAATCCTTGTGCAGCGCCATGAGCAGCGCGCGCAGCCGCCGCTTGATGCGATTGCGCTCGACAGCCATGCCCAGCCGGCCGCCAGCCACGATGCCATAGCGGTTGTGCGTCAAAGAATTTTCGCAGAGGCGCAATCGCAATAGAGTATGGCGGTATTGCCTGCCCTGTCGCCGGACACGCGAGAAATCCGCCGGTCGCCGCAGCCGCAAAGCGCGTTTCATCGCTTAGCTGGCGTTCCAGTTCACCTTCTTGACATGGTTCGGGGTGACCGCCAACTGGTGGCGACCACGCTGACGCCGCGACTTCAGCACATTACGTCCAGCGCGCGTGCTCATGCGTTTGCGAAAACCATGCACCCTTTTCCGGCGGCGAACCTTGGGCTGCCAGGTACGCTTCGTTGACATCCGTTCAGCCTTTTTCTACTCACGCTTTCAGACTTGTGGCGCAGTATAATGCAGCGTTGTGGACAGGTCAAGCGCGGCTTGATGCCATTGCGCGCTGCCGCCTTGATGACCCCAGAATCTGCAGACGCCCAACCTGCGCTTGACGATGCGCGCTCGGCTGGCTAGGATAGCGCCTGCAACCGGCAGATTGGGGAGGTGGCGCGCCGTGCTGCCAGCACACCACTGGGCGTATGAATTCGCTATCAATGCTGATGATATTGATGGCATCACCAATCTGCTGCTTGAAAATGAGACACCCCTGACAGCTGTCGAACTCGCGACCGATATCATCAAGAGACGCGAGAACGAAACCCGCCGCCGACTCAAGAAGCAATACGAAGGCACGAAGCTCTACCGCCCCGCCGACAGCTACCAGATTGGCGATCGATTGACCTTTGCCGCGCTGGACTATGCCACCGGGCATGTCGTCAAGCTGCGCACCGGCACCAGCGCAGATTTCAGCTCTATCTATGTCGCGGCTGTGGAATTTGACGAAACTAGCCGCCAGCCAAAGGGCGCGCGCGAATTTGTCGTGGACTTCCCTGGCGACCACCCGCTAAACGACACGCAGCACAACAGCCATCCCAGCCAGCTGAAAGCCGACTACACGCTGGATGACATCATTCGCGACCCGGATACGAACATAGTCGATCAGGTGAACGATTCGCTCGAGCGCAACCCGGACCTCGTGCGCATCGCTGGCACCTGGTTCGTGCGCGAGCTGATGGTTGAGGTCGATATCGGGCATTTGCATCTGGCCGAGGCAGTGTTGGATATGCACGCTGGCGGACCCCTGACTCCCCAGCAGATCCTGGCAGAAATCGGCGGTCTGGGCGAAATGCCCCAGCCACTGCAGATTTTCTCGCTGAATTATGCGATGAATCAGGACGAGCGCTTTGACGAGGTGGGACCCGCCGGACAAGTGCTGTGGCACCTTAAATCGCTGCTGCCGCGCATGGTCTTGCAAGTGCCAGCGATTTTGCAATATACACCGCTGGAATATGACCGCCGCCAACTGACGCGGGAGATGCTGCAACTCGAATATGACCTGGATGACGAGCATTCGCCGCTGACATCGCCGCGCCCGGAAGACGAAGTTAGCATCACCTTGATCTATCCGCATCGGCGCGTCGGCACGCTGCCCATCAATTCCGAAACCCGGCATATCTTCCCCGATGCCAAGACGCCGCGCATCGCCGTTACGCTCATCGATCTGCTGGACAAAAGCGAGTATCGCTGCTGGGTGGTGCACGAACACAAATATGTGTTTGGTTTGTCGCCGCTGTATCAGAAACATCATCTGCCGGTCGGCGCGTATGCCTATCTCAACCGCACCGACGACCCCGCTCGCATCGAAATCGAATTTGACAGCTACCGTCCGCGCACCGAGTGGATCCCGCTGGCTAATCGCACAGAAGATGACCGACTGCGCTTCCAGACCGCCAAACGGGCTGTCGGCGCGGATTATGACGAAATGATCATCGTGGGCGTTGGCAACCTGGCGGAAGTCGACAAATTGGGCAAAGACATACAAACCAGGCAGGTGGCCTTAATCAGTTTGCTGCGCAGTCTCGTCCGCGAGCTCAGCCGCCAAAATCCGCAAGGCACGGTGCACGCGAAAGTGCTGTATAGCACGCTCAATATCTTGCGGCGCTGCCCACCCGCGCCCCTGTTCGCCGCCCTGCTATCCAGCGCCAACTTTGAATATGTCGGTGGCAATTATTGGAAGCTGAGCCACTAAACACAGAGGAAGGCGCATGGCGCTCAATTATCTGATCAAGCCCAGCGTCGAGACCAAATTCGCCATCGACTACGACTGGTGGGAGCAAAGCCGCGATGACCTGCAGGTGTATCTGCTCACGCACCTGACGCCCGATCAGCAGAATGCCCTGTCACAAGGCGATCTGCAAGAAGTCTTTGATTATGTCGATCCGCAGACCGGCGAGGTCTTCCAGCGCGACCGACTCGGCTTGGCGCTGACCGAATCGGCGCAGCACGACGACCTGTTCCCCGAACACATCGGTCTGATCGACAGCGTATTCCGCGCGTTGTTGATCAGTGGCAACCGCCCGCTGAATGCGCTGGAACTGGCGGAGATCACCGGACGCGATGCCGCAACCATATTGAAGACCATCGGCGGCGTGCGCATCTATCGCGGCATCCGCCCATACCACGGCGACTAAGAGGCTCGCCATGGCGCGCGTCATCAACACCAACAGCCCGGGCAAACGCCGCAATGCACAGCTGCGTACCATCGCCGAGATCTTGCGAAGGCTCAGCCAGCAGCGCGAAGTCTCGCATGAAACCAAAGACATGGTGGCGGCGCTAGTCTATTGCCTGCGAGCGATCGACGACACTGTCGAGGAATCGACGCGCGCCTGGGAAAAACGCGGCTATTGGAAAAAAGCCGATGACTTCCAGCAGAAGTGGTGGTGGGCATCGCTGGAAGCGCAGAGCATGGAGAAGTTGGTCAAAGACGACAATTGGCACCTGCTGCCCGAAGCCATGATCAAACTGCTGCCGCGGGTTGCGCACATACAGCTCAACCGAATGACGCGCGACCCGGCTGCCTGGGCGGGTGCCTACGAAAAGCTCGCCGGACAAAAACACGGCTAAGCCGCGCAAAACTGGGCAACTTGCCCAAGCCCCTGTATACTCTGTCCAATCGAGAATTGGCAATCGCGAAGCAGACACCCTGCCCAGCGTTGTCAATACGCCGAGGATTGAGCATTCCTCCGACCCTGCCGTAGGGACCGAGACGCCATGCCGCTACAGCGAGCGCACAGCCTCACAGTCGAAGAAGTCCGCAAGCAGTCGCTGCCCTTGAGCGCGCGCATCGTATCTGGCGAGGGCTTGCTCGACCAACCGGTATCCTGGACGACGATCATCTATCCCGAAGACGACATCGACGCCAAATATGTGCAGAAGCGCGAACTCATATTAATCGCGCCGGTCAGCAATCCGTCCAAAGCGCACAGCGATGTCGAATTGATCCAGTGGGCGGTGCGGGTTGGCGCGGCCGGCGTGGCGGTGTATGGCGAGGTGAGCGAAACAGCGCTGGCTGTCGCCAAGGCGCAGAACTTGCCGGTGCTGGCGCTGGCCGACGACATGCGCATTCGCGAGGTCGAGCGAACCATCGTCAGCCTGCTGGTCGACCGCAAAGGCCAGATCGAAAGACGCGGCACACAGATTTATCGCCAGCTGACGCAGATCTTATCGCGCAACGAAGGCATGGACGGGCTGCTGGCGGCGATGGCGCGCTTGAGCAAAAAGAATGTCATCGTTCACGACAAGCGCCTGCATCCGATCTCACAACAGCTGCAGCCAGAATTCGTCGGCGCCTGGGACGACATTGAGTTCTTCCTCAAGAAGCAAGACAACCTGCCTGTCGAGCTGCACGACCGTCACCGCGTTGTGGAAGTCGAGCCGCCAGTGCTGTTGCAAGCGCTGCCGGTGTCTGGCGTGGCCAGGTTGATTGCGCCGATCATCACCAACAGCCTCGGTCGCGGATACCTTTCCATCATTGGGCGCGAGCGCGAACTGGACGAGATCGACCAGCTGATCTGTGAACACGGGGCGGCGGCCTGTGCGCTGGAGATGGCCAAGCAGAAAGCTGTCAACGAAACTGAGAAACGGCTGCGCGGTACCTTCCTCGACCGGCTGCTGCTGGGCGATGTCAGCCCGCAAGAAGCCATCCGCCAGGGCGAGCGCTTCCAGCATGATATGACGCGCACCCATGTGGCTTTTGTGCTGGCTTGGCGGGGCGCGAGCAAACCGTCTTTGCGTCGGCTGGAAACGATCGTCAATACATGCATTTCCGCCCAGGCAGCCGCAGCCCTGGTCTGGATCCGCGAACGCGAGGGCGAAGTCGTCGTCTTCCATGCAACCGATTACAAGAATCCGATCGACAACAGCCTGGCGCTTGCCGAAGCCTTCAGCAGCGAAATCAGCCGGCAATTTTCGCAAAGCCGCGCGGCAATCGGTCTTGGGCAAGTGGCGCGCGATATCAAAGCCTGGCGCTCCAGCTATCGCGATGCCGTGCAAGCCAACGAGCTGGCGGTGCGCCTGCAAACGGATATCCCGCTATTCATCGGCGACCTGGGCGTATATCAGCTGATCATGAGCCTGAGCGACCGTGAAAAGCTGAGCGACTTCTGCGCGCACACGCTGGGCAAGATAAGCGAATATGACGCCCGCCAGAATGCCGATCTCGTCAAGACCTTGGAAGCCTTCTTCACCTGCCACGGCAACTTGTCGCAAACGGCAGAAGCGCTGATCGTGCATCGCAATACGCTGCTCTATCGCATGAATCGCATCAACGAGATCGCAGGCATCGACATGAGTCGCCCCGAAACTCGCCTGGCGCTGCATTTGGCGCTCACCATCCGGCGGCTGCTGGGGCTGGAATAGGCAGCTTCATGGCGACTGCTGACAAGGGATTCGCCCCTTCTTTATGCAAATTGCACAAAGGTTTGGCATATATGTCCATAAGTTCCAGCAGCGCCCATCGGTTGAAGTTGGGCTGCGAAGCTGCTAGGATGGGTGTATAAGAGGAGGTTTGCGTCTCGCTTTGCTTGCCGGGAATCGCTTTCTATATGAACCCGAAGGACATGCCATGAATGCGCAAATGATGACAGGCTCCGCCGATCCATTCGCAGACTTGCACCCAATCGACCGCGAGCATCGCGATGCCTGCGCTTTGATCTGCTCGGTGCGCAAGGGCGGCCAAGCCACGCATGGCAATGTCAAGCGCACGATCGAAGCGTTGACGCGCATGGGCCACCGCACCGGCTATATCAATGGCGAGGGTGATGGCGTCGGCGTGCTCACCGATATCCCGCGGCAATTGTGGACGAAGTGGCTGGCAGCGGCTGGTCTGCGCTCGTCTTTGGCAACCGACCGCAACTTCTGGGTGGCGCATGTGATGATCCCTGCGCACGACCGCAACCGCGCTCAATATATCGTCGACCAGATTTGCCACCAGGTGAGCGAAGCTGGCTTGCACATCCTGATCGACCGCGCCGGACGCGTGAATCCGCAAGTGCTGGGACCCAATGCCGAGAAGAACGAGCCGGTATTCTGGCAGATCGCCGGCATCAACGGTCAGGTCGCTTCGGACAAGCTCGACAGCACTTTGTTTGAACTGCAAGTGCAGCTGGAGCGGGAGCTGCAAGTACATTTTCCATCGTTTTCCGCGCACAGCGTCGTTTACAAAGTGCAGGGCACCATCGAGATCCTGCGCCGCTATTATCCCGAATTGCGTGACCCCGACTATGCCTCGTCCATCACCATGGGGCATGCCCGCTACAGCACCAACACCAACCCGATATTTGAGCGCGCCCAGCCTTTCAGCCTCATCGGGCACAATGGCGAGTTCAACACCATCTCGCGCTTCCGCCTGGAATCGGAGATGCTCGAAATCCCCATGGTCGAGAACGGCTCCGACTCGCAGGATATCGACCGCACCATCTACGCCTTGTGCATGCGCAAAGGCATGGATCTGGTCGAGGCGATGGAGCACATATTCCCGCCATTTGATCACGACCTGATTCAGTCCGCGCCCGAAATCCACGAAATGTACGCGGAACTCCGCCAGGCTTTTGGGCCATTCGCGCAAGGACCAGCGGCTGTCGTGGCGCGCCTGGGCGACCAGGCTGTTTTCAGCGTCGATGCGCTGGGCTTGCGTCCTTTGTGGTATGGCGAAACAGAGAAAGAACACTTCATCACATCCGAGCGCGGCGTCTATGCGCTTGATTCCATGTCGGTCAGCCCCAAACCGATGGCACCCGGCGAGAAGATCGCCATGCGCGTGCGCAGTGGTCAAGAAGTCGAAGTGATGGACTACCCCGCTATTCAGCAATATGTCTATGGACGCTATCTTGATCGCCAGCCCTACAGCCCGGCTGCGGACGGCATCTGGCACTCCAATGGCGACGGGGCTGACATGCCGCCCATGACCAGCTATCCCATGCACCCGCAACCCAATGGCGGCGGACGGCAATTGCAAGCGCAGGCCGCGCCGGTCGCTGTGATGGAACGCACGCAGACTGCGCAAAAGACCGCCACCAAGCTGCCCTGGACAGACGAGCCTATCAAAACCAATGCCGCCGTCATGTCGGGCTTCGGCTGGGAACGCTATCATGTCGAGATCGTCAAAGCGCTGTCCGAGAACGGCAAGGAGCAGATCGGCTCGCTGGGCTGGGATGGTCCGCTGGCTGCCTTGAGCAATACGCGCGCCAACCTGGCCGACTTTTTCAAAGAAACCATCGCCGTCGTGACCAA
>DAOUJB010000343.1:0-4438 GCA_034423155.1 Anaerolineae bacterium
GAAAACAGCAGCATCCCGGTCATCACCGGCGGCATCGGCGTTTGTCACATCTTTGTGGATGCCTGCGCCGATTTGGACAAAGCCCTGCCCCTGCTGAACAATGCCAAGACGCAGCGGCCGGCTGTATGCAATTCTATGGAGACCCTGCTAGTGCACGAAGCGGTGGCATCCAAATTGCTGCCGCGGGTGGTGGACGAGCTGGGGGCAGCAGGCGTCGAGTTTCACGCCGGTTCGCGGGCGCTGGATATCGTCGGCGGCGATTCGCGTGTGCTGCCAGCGCTGGATGGCGACTTTGATACCGAGTGGTACAACCTGACGCTCAACCTGAAGGTGGTCGAGGATGTCGACGAAGCCATAGTCCACATCGCTCGCCATGGCACGCAGCACTCCGACAGCATTTTGACCGAAACGCCCGCGCACGCCGAAAAGTTCCTCAACGAAGTCGATTCGGCAGCCGTCTACTGGAATGCCAGCACGCGCTTTACTGATGGCAGCGCCATGGGCATGGGCGCGGAGGTCGCCATCAGCACGCAAAAGCTGCACGCGCGCGGACCGATGGCGCTGGAAGAGCTTACGACCTACAAATGGATTGTCAAAGGCGACTACACAGTTCGACCGTGAGCTGGCACGCAGGACCGCCGTGACAGAAACGTCCGCGCTGCGGCCCGTCGAGACTGGCAACACGCGAAGCAGCCTTGGGCATTGGGTCTGGGCGGTGCTTGTCATGCTGGTTGCAGCCGGATTTTGCCTGCGTCAGATCGACCTCTACCCGCCCGACCCCGACTCCTTCCATACGCTGTTGGTGAGCGGTTGGCTCAGCGATAGCGCCTTCACGCCCGCCGATGTTGTGGAATCGATACGCAAATACACGCCCGAGCAGATGCCGCTCTATGCCATTGTGCTGAATCAGTGGGGGATGCTGGTCGGTCATGACTTGGCGATGGCGCGCGTTTTTTCGATATTCTGCGGCTTGCTCGCGTACGCAGTCATAGGTCGGATAGCTCGCGAATATATTGCGCCTTTGGCTGGCACATTTGCCATCATCGTGTTGGCGAGCAACGCTTTTTTCAACATGTACCTGGCCTACGCGCGAATGTACACGCTGCTGGTGATGCTGTCTGCGCTGGTGATATGGCTGTATTTGCGCATCATGCAGGTCGGTCGGTCGCCGGGCTGGTACGAGGTTCTGGCGTTTAGTCTGGCTGGCGCGGCGCTGATTGGCACGCATGCATTTGGCTTGCTGCCTTGTTTGGCGCTGGGGCTGCACCATCTGCTATTCGCCGAGAAGGACAGAAGCTGGCTGTTGGTGGTGCTTGCGGCGGGGGCGGCGCTGGCGCTGGTATCGCCCTGGCTGCTTTACTTCATCAATACCTCGGCGCAGCTGGCTGTTGCGGCTTTCGCAGAGGGCGCGGCAAGCGTCGATTCGTTGCTAGCCACCTGGATCAATGTAATCAGCAACGGCAGCCCTGCCCTGTTTGCACTTATGGTCGCAGGCGCGCTGCTGGGCTGGCGCAGCAAGTTGATCGCGGCGAAGCCCGCACTGTCGCTGTTTGCCTGCCTCGCGCTGAGCATCGTGCTGACGGCAATTATCGGGCAATCTATCAATGTGGAGCATGTGCGCTACTTTCTGGCCGCCTATCCGATTGTGGCGTTGTTCTTGGCGGTGGCAGGCGCTGCGCTGTTTCGCTTTCGCCGCTGGCTGGCGCTGCTGGCAGCGGGCCTCTTGCTGGCGACTGGCTTGAGCTATCAGGAATCGGCGAGTTGGTGGCGGACGATCATGCTGCGCTCGCAGGTCTTTGACGATCCGCCCACGCAGGCCCTTTCTCGGCTGGCGCTGCAAGAAGAAATGAAGCCGGCTATCATCGGCTTTCCTTACGATGGCTTCTACCCCGCCTACCTGAACTTCGTCGGCAAGCTCGGCGTCGGCAGCCTGCCTGCGACGCAGCACGAGCATTATTTCGCGCAGCACGGCATCGACATGCGCTTGGCGGGCAGCCTGGATGAATTCCGCCAGCTGGCACAAGCCGATTCTGTGCGCAAGCCGCTGCTTTGGTATGTTCACCAAGCGGACGAATCGGACGCAGAGCAAGTTGCCAGCGCATTGGGCGAACTCCAGAGCCTCGGTTATCGGCAGTGCGGCAGCGCGCGTATCGGCAAAGCCACCATCATCCGACAACAGCGTTGGGAACTGCTGGGTTGCGAAGCGCCTGTGCCGCTGGCAGAGCATCAGACCGAGCAACTGGATTACGCGTTTTATGCGGCGGGGCTGGACGGACGCGAATCCCGGCTGCGCTTCATCGACCAATGGCGCTCGCGCTCGGATTTCGACCTTAGTGAGCTGCGTTTATCCCTGCAATTGCTAAACGAAGATTGGGACAATGTGGCGCAGCTGGACCTGCCGCTGGTGCACGAAAACACACTGCGCCGCTTCAGCATCGATATCAAGCATGTGGCCGCTGGCAGTTACCGACTCATGGCAGTTGTGTATAATGCCCATACGAGAGAAAGACAAGCATGGCAGGGCAATGAGGGCTGGGTCCCCGAGATGCAGAAACTGGCGGAAATCGTAATCCCCGCAGCAAGCGAAGATGCGTCTTAATTCTCGCCCCGCAGCGCCGTGGATTGACCGTCTGCTGAGTCACTGGCTGCTGGCCGCGGTGATAATCCTGGTCGCGGCGGCGTTGACGATTCCCCAGCTTGACAAGTATCCGCTGAGTCTGGATTCCATCAATTCCTATGGAATTGCGCTGGGCTTGACCGAAAGCCACAATACGCCATTCAATGTGCTCGAGAATCTTTACAAGGCTTCGCCCGACCAGGCGCCACTGTTTTTCCTATTCCTGCATGTCTGGGGAAACCTGGCCGGGCACTCGCTGGTCGCGGCGCGGCTGATCTCGCTGTTTTCAGGTTTGTTGTCGCTGGCGACAGTCTACCGCGTGGCGAGCGACTATATCTCGCCTGTCGCGTCTGGCATCGCTACATTCGTCCTGCTGTGCAACGCTTTTTTCGCCTTCTATTACGCGCAATTGCGATTTTATACGCTGGCCGTTCTACTGGCAGCGATAATCATCTGGCTGTATCTGCGCATCGCCAATCGGACGACGCCAGCAAAACGACGCGACTACCTGGCGCTGTTTCTCGCTTGCTATGCGTTGATTAGCACGCATGCTTTTGGTTTTCTTCTGTACCTGACACTATCGCTATATCACTTGCTTGTCGCGCGTAAGAATCGCCGTTGGTTGGGTATAATTGCGGCGGCGCTTTCGGCGGTGATAGTGGCAGCCCCACAACTGGTTGTGTTATCGACATCTGGCCTAGAGAGTGCAGTTTCTGGGCATGGTCCCCGTTCAGCGAGCGTGGACTTGGTGGTTTATACATGGATCATCGTCATCAGCAATGGCAGCCCGCTCTTGCTGGCGATATCGGCGGTCGGCATCGTAGTCGGGCGGCGGCGCAAATGGCTGGCGAGCAATCCCTTCCTGCCGCTGTTCCCGCTGCTGCTCGTGAGCATCGGCGTGGCGAGCGAGGTGACTGGCGTCGTCAGCGAAGGTCAGATGCGTTACATGCTGGTTGGCATGCCGATCGTGACTGGCTTCATCGCGGCTGGTCTATTCGCTCTATACCGATTGCACCGCTGGCTGGGGCTGCTGACGCTGTTGTGGCTGGTGGCAGGCCTGTCATTCATGCGCACAGCCGATTGGGATGACTACATCCAGGGGCGAACCTGGGCTTACACGCATCCGCCCTGGCATCTAATCAGCCGCTGGATGCTACAGTCGGGCGAAAAACTGCCCACCATGACATTCGGCGTGTCTCATAATGCGCTGAGAAAATTTACCTTCGTGCCAGGCCATTTGATGGTATTCTACTATGGGCAATATGGAATCGAGGTTAACAAACTCGCGCCAGAAGATACCGTCGGCTTCGTCGCGCCAGATGCACTGCAGCAGCCTGGCTATTGGGTGGTCTATCAGACCACGGAAACCGAGCCGGCCGACATCGCCGAGATTGATGCTGTTTTGCAAGACCACAATTATATGCCCTGCGACACGATGCTTTTTCCCAACGCGACTATGCTTGTCACCTACCGCTGGACGAGCCTGCGCTGCGACCCCCAGCCCAAAGCGACATTCGCCACAGATGCCGGCACTTACCAGGATTTCGGCGCTGTCCGCGATGACAGGAAACTTCTAATTGCTGGCCGGTGGCAGCCCGCGACCGACGCCCAGCCAGACGCCCACAACATCTCCTTCCAGCTGCTGGATGCCGACTGGCGAAGCCACGCGCAGATTGACTTGCCTGTTGCAAGCCTGATCGACATGCGCCAGCCATACTTTGATCTGGCTGATTTGCCGGCTGGCGACTATCGGCTTATGGCTGTCGTATATGATGCGCGTACGGGCGAACGACTCGCCTGGCAGGACAATGAGGATTGGAT
>DAOUJB010000344.1:0-13245 GCA_034423155.1 Anaerolineae bacterium
GGGATCATGATCGTCACCTTCACCCTGGCGCGCGCTATCCCCGGCGACCCCTGCCTGGCTGTGCTGGGCGAGCGGGCAACGCCAGAAATCTGCGATGCCTACTTTCGGCGCAACGGCCTCGACCAGCCGGTGCCGCTGCAGCTGCTGATCTATATCCGCAACTTTGCGCAAGGCGATCTGGGCGATTCGCTGCGATTCCACCGCCCAGTCATGGAGCTGCTGGTCGAGCGGCTGCCGACCACTGTCGAGCTGGGTTGTTTTGCGCTGCTATTTGCCATCAGCGTTGGTGTGCCTATCGGTGTGTTGAGCGCCTACAAGCACAAGTCGGCGCTGGATGTGGGCACGATGATCGGCGCGAATATCGGCGTTTCTATGCCGGTGTTTTGGCTGGGCTTGATGCTGGCCTACCTCTTCGCTGTGCTGCTGCGCGACACGCCATTTGCCCTGCCGCCATCGGGCAGGCTGACGCCGGGCGCGAATCCCCTGCCCTTCTATGAACTGTGGGGATGGGTCGCAGAAGGCCAAGAGCCGGCGGGAATTCTCGTGTTCTTCTCGCGCATCAATACGCTGAATGCCCTGCTCACGCTGAATAGCGAATTGCTGGTGGATGCGCTGCGGCATTTGGTCTTGCCGGCGGTGGCGGTGGGCACGATTCCACTGGCGATCATCGCGCGCATGAGCCGCTCCAGCGTGTTGGAAGTGCTGAGCCAAGATTATGTGCGCACGGCGCGGGCGAAAGGACTGCGCGAACGCAGCGTGGTCGGGAAGCACGCCCTGCGCAACGCGCTGCTGCCCGTCATCACCGTCATCGGTTTGAACTTTGGGCTGGTCATCAGCGGCGCGGTGCTGACAGAAACCATCTTCAGCCTGACAGGCGTTGGGCGCACCTTGGTCGACAGCATCACCTCGCGCGATTATACGCTGGTGCAGGGCTTCACGGTGGTGATTGCGGCGGGCTTCGTGGTGATCAACATGGTGGTCGATATCATGTATGGCTACCTCGACCCGCGGATTCGCTTTAACTAGGGGACGGCTGTGGACGCAAAGCCAGCTCAGTTGGAACAAGCCGGCCATGTGCGCTCCGCCAATCTGTGGCTGGAGACGCTATACAACCTGCGCCACAGTCCCTCGGCGCTGCTGGGCATGGTCATCATCGGCGCGCTGGTTATCGTTGCCATTGCTGCGCCCGTCTTCGCCACGCATGACCCAATAAAAACCATGATCGGCGTGCCCGGCGAGGTCGGTCGCCTGCCCAGCAAGCCGCCTTGCATCCCGATTCTCGGCTGCGAAGACCCGCAGCATATCCTGGGCTTGGATCTTAACGCGCGCGATCTGTACAGCCGCGTGATCTATGGCACGCGCACTTCGCTGTCGGTGGGCGTCATCACCATCAGCTTGTCTATCGTTTTGGGCACGGCGCTAGGCATCCTGGCGGGTTATGCGGGCGGACGCGTCGACAATGTCATCATGCGCCTGATGGATGTGGTGCTGGCCTTTCCGGCGCTGCTGCTGGCGATTTCGATTGTGACCATCCTGGGACCTGGCTTGACCAATGCGCTACTGGGAATCACGATCACATTCATACCGCAATACGCG
This sequence comes from Anaerolineae bacterium, assembly GCA_034423155.1. Classification (GTDB taxonomy): domain Bacteria; phylum Chloroflexota; class Anaerolineae; order Aggregatilineales; family Phototrophicaceae; genus UBA6055. The sequence continues at coordinate 1,597 of DAOUJB010000344.1, forward strand.
CGGCTGTCGCGTGCCAGCGTGCTGTCAATCAAAGAGCAGGAGTTTGTGTTGGCCGAGCGCGCGATCGGGGCGAGTCCCTGGCGCATCGTGCTGGCGCATATCTTGCCCAACGCCATCACGCCGATCATCGTGCAGGGAACGCTTGGCGTGGGCACAGCGATATTGGATGCGGCCGCGCTGTCATTTTTGGGTTTGGGCGCGCAACCACCGACGCCGGAATGGGGGCAGATCCTCAGCGAATCGCGCAATTACCTCTTCACTTCACCGCATCTGGTGTTCTTCCCTGGCATCGCCATCATGATCACGGTGCTGGGCTTCAACTTGCTGGGCGATGGCATGCGCGATGCCCTCGACCCGCGCTTGAATCGTTCGTAAATGGTGCAAAGCTGTCCTATCACGAATTCCTATATCGCGTCATTCCTCGCTGGGGTGCGGCTTGCCTCGCCCATTTAGAAACGGGATTCTCCAATCAAAAGGGCGATACAAGTATCGCCCCTACGACGGATTCTGTTTGTGTCGGGTCAAGCTCCCCCGGCCCGACTGTTGGACCGAGGGGGTTTGCCTAGCACATATCCGCATTGATGAACTGCTGGAAGATGGACAAGTAGATCGCGAAGCCTTCGCCGCGGCCCGTGTGGTTGGGGCTGGCACAATCGGCCGAAGCCTGCCAAGTGGCGACCACATCGTTGGAGTCCAGCGTTGAGCCATCGTGGAAGAGCACGCCTTCGCGCAGGTGGAAGGTCCAGACCGTGCCATCTTCAGAGACATCCCAGCTTTCCGCCAGACCGGGGATGACGGCGACGCCACCCTTCTCGAAGTCGAGCAATGACTCTTGTACCTGGTGGCAGGCGCGGAAGGTCTCGCCATCCCAGGTGTCGTTGCAATAGATCGAGATGGGCTCGGCGTTTTGCATATAGATGATGTTGTCATCGTCGGGGTCTTCGAGGCGCGAGAATTCTTCCGTGCCATCGAGGACGCCCGGGTGGACGCCTATGATATCGGCTTGCCAGACATCGGCGGAACCAGCGTGGCCAAAGGGCACCCACGGTATCGCGGAAGCCATGCCTTCAGCCACCTGCTGGAAGTAAGCCATACGGGCATCGGGATCGAGGACTTGGCCCGCCGCAATCAGCGGTTCATAGACTTCTGGATAGGGCTCGCCCATCTGCGCCATATTGGGACCGTGGCAGCAGGTCAAGAAGTTGGAGGCATCGGGGAAATCGGCATGCCAGCCCAGGATGTGCAGCGGCTCGTTGCCAGAAAGCGCCGAGGCGATGAATGCGCCGGATTCGACAACTTGCACATCGGCGATGACGCCAATATCGGCGAGTTGGGCGGCGACATCGTTGGCGATAATGCCCGGGTTGGGCAGGTAGCCGCGCACGACATCACGCCAGGTCAAGGTCAAGCCGCGCGATTCGCCGGTGCGCGTATCGACCAGCGATTCCAACGGCAGCGAGAAACCCAGATCGGCAGCGGCTTCTTCGAGCAATGCCACAGCCGCTTCTTGATCGAAGCCGGGCACGCCACCCTCGCCGATGTGGCCGAAGACAGCCGGCGGCACGAAGTCGGGCGTCAAGGGCGAGCCGGGCGGGAAGAAGTTGTCGACGATGCGCTGGCGGTCGATGCCCATGGCGATTGCTTTGCGGACGCGGATATCGTTGAGCGGCTCGAAGAAGTTGCTCATGGCGACATACACGCCAGTCAGCGGAGGAATGTCGATCAGGTTGAAGTTGGGATCGGCGCGGAAGACGGGGATGTCATCGGGATTGGCGAACTTCATGCCGTCGATGGTGCCAGCGCGCAGCTCAGTCGCGCGGGCGGCCGCCTCGGAATTCCAGCGCAAGATGACGGTATCTTCTATCGAGGGTTCGCCCCAATAGTCGTCGAAGCGCTCGAAGACCATTTCATTGCCTTGATCCCAATTGACCAGCCGCAGGGGACCCGTGCCGATGGCCTTGGTCAAAATGTCGCCGGTGCCGCCGGTGGCTTCCATCCATTCGCGGGGATGGATTGACAAGCCGAGGCTGGCCATTTCTTGATCGAAGATGGCATCGGGATTGCATAGGGAAACGCGGACGGTGAGCGCGTCGACAGCCTCGACCGACTTAAGGTTGCCGCCGTATTCGCAATCAGCAGCGGCGAAACTGAGCAGCTCGGCCTGGCCCGCCGCCGGCAGCGCTAACAGCCCCAGCAGCAGCACGAGCAAAAGCGTCATACGAAAATGCAATTTCATCTTACTTGCCTCCATTTGCTCATTTGACAAAACCTCTCGCAGCGAGAGGTGCCTGAATTGTACCGCGAATGGCGGCGCGCGCCAAAATGAGCCCAACATCGCGGAGTGGTGATTGTAGTGGAGTTTACAACCCTGCCCCCATCCCCCAGCCCCTTGCCCCAAAATGAGGGAAGGGGAGCGCTAGTACGTTTTGAAGTCCCTCCCTCATTTTGGGGGAGGGATTTAGGGTGGGGGTGGGCAGAAACAGCGGCTGGCGGGTATCCGGGCTAAAACTCGAACTCGTCGAAGTCGCGGCAGAGAGATATGGGACCGTCATAAGTCAGGGCGGCTTCGGGCACCAGCGTCTCTGGATCTTGATTCCAGACCTGATAATGGATCAAGCGAAGCTCTTTGGCGCCCGCTTGCGTCGCCGCTTCGCCGGCCATGCGCGCTGTGCTGTGCCCGGGCGGCGGCCCACCGGCTTCGTGGATGAAGATATCTGCATTGTTGCCGATTTTCAGCGCGTTTGGGCAGGGTTCGGTATCACAGCTATACGCCAGCACCTTGCCGTTGTGCTTGTTGGTGATGCGCATGCCAATGGTGGGGATGAAGTGCACGACCGGAAAAGAGCGAATGAGAAAGTCGCGATTTTCGAAGAGCAGCGTGTCATCGCCCAAGCCCGTGCGCGTGAAAGACACCGGGAAGAAGTTGGGCCAATACTCCCAGCCATACATATCCATCGTGCCTTCGACGCGATCGATGCAGTGCGGGATGCCGTAGAAGCGGATGGGTTCTTTGCGCCCCATCTGCCACATGTGCATGAGCATATTGGGCACGCCAGCCACATGATCGGAATGAAAATGCGTCAGGATAATGTCTTGCAGCGCCAGGTCGTCAACGCCCAGCCCCTTGATTTTTTCTAAGGGGTTAGAGCCGGCATCGACCAGCACCGGTCCGTCTTCTTTGCCAATCAGCAGGAAATGCGAATAGTCGTGCCGGGCGTCGCAGACCGCGCCAGATGTGCCGAGGATGATTACACGCGCCATGTCTGACCCTTCATACCGCCCAACAAGTAACTAGCAGTATATCAGTTTTATGCACCGAGACCTTGTACGCCAGATTGCCGCAGATCACGAGTCGGACCCCGGCCGGCTTGTGGAATGCTCGACCGCGTCGTCGGCCGCTGTCAATTCGTCAACTCGGCTGCCACGGTGCCGATTCAGCAGCAGAGCAACCGAAACGACCAAAGCGATCAAAGTAATCGTCTGCGAGCTGTTGATGCCGGTTTGCCCAATGGTGGCGATTTCCACGCGCATGAATTCCAGCAAGAATCGCCCGATGGAATACTGAGCGACAAAAAGCAGGAGGATATCGCCGCTCACTAGTCGTCCACGATACAGATGATAGACACGCCACAAGACCACGAATGCGACCAGGCTCCATAGCGCTTCGTATGCCCAAAGCGGATGAAACAGGGTGTCAATTGGATACTCGATCAAGCTCTCATAGGGCGCGACGCGGGCTTCTCGCGGGATGTTGATGCCCCAAGGCAGATTCGTGGGGCCACCATAAAGCTCCTGATTGATGTAGTTGGCGACTCGACCGATGGCTTGCCCAAGCGGAATGGCGACGCCGGCGATATCCATCCAGGGACCCAGGCGCAGGCCTTCGTCCGGGAAGCTGCTCAGCGGGCGACGATAACGGAAAGGCGCGACTTCCTTGCCGCGCAAACGGGTTATCGCGGCATTCAGCAGCCACTCCAGCAACTGGTAGAGCCAGATCAGCGGCGTTACGAGCGTGGTCAGCGCGCCAACGATGCGGTTGTGCCACGGGCTGAGATAGAGCCAGGCACCAAAGAAGCCGCCAATCATCCCGCCGAATATGCTGAGCCCGCCATTCCAAATCGCTATTGCGCCGTTTTCGCTGTCAAAGAAATTTTGCAGCATCCAGGCTGTGTCTTGGCAAAGTTCGCCCTCAATGCCGCAGCCTGCTGTCAGCGAGACCGGCGGAAAAAGCACAAACCACAAGCGCGCGCCAACGATGCCGGGGATGATCGCCCAGGTCAAGCCGCCCCAAATGTGATCGGAATCATGTCCTTTGCGGCTGGCCAGCAGTGAAGCGACATACGCGCCCACCAGCAGCGCCAGCACGATGATGATGCCGTAATAACGCACCTGCAAGTTGCCGATGACCAGATATGCTTGCTCGAACTCCATCTATCCACCTCGGTCTTTCAGTGTCCTGTGTACATAGCGCAATCGCTGCAGCGCCGTAGCATTTGTACCTGCCGCCAACAGCAGCAAGCCGATTTCCAAGGGCACAGCGCTTTCCAAAATGCCCGCGGCCGATGTCATCGCCAGCAAGACGATCACCCGCTCGAGCCGCGAAAACAGCCCGACGGTCGCCGAGACAGCCACCTTGGCATCATCGGCACGAGCGCGGATGTAGCTGACCAAAAAACTGCCCAACAACGCCGCGAGCGCAGCCACCAGCATGTCCAGCCGCCCTTGCCCCGCGAAATAATACCCGAAAGCTGCGAAAATAAAACCATCAGCATAACGGTCGAGCGTTGAATCCAGCACCATGCCAAAGCGGCTCGCGCGCCCGGCCGCCCGTGCGACAGCCCCATCGAGCGCATCCAGCGGCAGGCTGCACAACAGCAGCAGCGCCCCCGCCAGGAATGCGCCCTGCGCCAGCTGCAGCGCCGCCAGCCCCACCAGCAGCAAGCCGAAAATCGTCACTTGGTCGGCCTGCACCCCCAGCCGCGCCAGCCACGCGCCGAGCCGGTCCAGCGGGACTTGCGTATGCGCGCGCAGGCGGTCGGTGAGCGTTGCTGGTTGCGCCTCAGGCATAATCTGACCTTGTCACCAATCGCCGCATCGGCTAGACTGCCCGCCAAGTCGGGGCGTGGCGCAGCCCGGTAGCGCGCACCGTTCGGGTCGGTGAGGTCGTGGGTTCAAATCCCGCCGCCCCGACACTCTCAATACGGCAAGATCGCAACATTCTGCACCATTTCACTTTGTCGCCACCGCCAGCCCGCCCTTCATTGCGCCGTTCTTGCGCGACCAAGCCCACAAAAAAGCCGCCGGCAATATCGCCAAACTCAGCAAGGCGCCGCCGAGCCAGTTGGGCAAAGTCGGGTCGACCGCGAACAACCCGCCCGAAACCGCCGTGGCGATGATCACGCCCAGGCTCATCACCGATTGATGCGCGCCCAGGATGCCGCCGCGTAGCTCTGGCGCAACTGTCTTGGTGACCAGCGATTGCAAGGCCGGCAACAGCAGACCACTGCCCAAAGCGAATGCGATCATGCTGAATGAACCCAGGAGCGGTCCCGTGGCGATTGCCAGCGCAAACATGCCGACCGCTCGGGCAGCCGCGCCTAGGATGACGATGGCTGGATCGCCAAAATGCCGCAGCGCCGCCGGCAAGATGACGATCTGCGTCAGGAATTGACCCACGCCCACCACCATCAACAGCAAGCCCACGCCCAGGCTGACCGCAGCAAAGTCCTCGCCAGCGAATAACACCGCTTCGGCGAAGAGGGCAAATGTGCCGATCAACAGGCCGAAGCCGAAACGCGATACAAATGACACGCCCATCACCGCCAGCAGCGGCACATTGCCCAACATGCTTGACAGACGCATGCTGGCGCGTTTGCTGTCGCGGTTGCGGGCTTGGTCGGCATCGCTGAGCGTCTCTTCCAGCGTGAACCAGGTCAATAGCACGGTGATCAGCGCCGCCGCCGCAATCAAGAAAGGCATCTGGGGTCCCAGCCAGCTGGCCAGCACGCCGCCGGCAGCTGGACCAACGATGAAGCCCAAACCGAATGCGGCCATGACATAGCCCAGCGCTTGCGTGCGTTTGTGCTCGGGCATGATATCGGTCACATAGGCTTGCGCCACCACGATATTGCCGCCGGTGATGCCATCCAGCACGCGCGCAATAAACAGAATCGGCACCGACTGCGCGAAGCCAATCATCACAAAGGCGATGACCGTGCCGACCTGGCTGATCAGCAGCACAGGCAGGCGTCCGCGCCGGTCGGACATGCGCCCGATGGTGGGGCCAGCGATGAACTGCGCGCCGAAGAATGCCGTCAGCAACAGGGTGATCAGCTCCGGCGACATGGCAAACTCGCTTTGGGCATACAGCGGCAAGATCGGGTTGACCATGGCGGTGCCGATCATCTGCACGAAGACGATCAGCAATATGGTCAGCATGCGGCGGTCAAAAACGCGGGGTTCTGGCTGCAAAAGGTCTTGTCCTAAGAAACGACTCCGTTGGCACTTGATAATAGGCGAAAGCGCCAAGAATCGTTAGCCACAGATAATGCGCGATTGCCTGCGCAGGTCGCGGCTGCTAGACTGCGAGCCAAGCTGGCGAAAGGCGTAGAGATTGACAAGCACCCTATACCTGCTGCGGCACGGCGAAGTGCACAATCCCCAAAAGATCTTGTACGGTCGCATGCCCGGCTACAAACTGAGCGAGGCGGGCAAAGTTCAAGCGCGCGCCGCCGGCAACTGGCTGGCCGACAAGGCGATCCAAGCAGTGTATTGCAGCCCCATGCAACGCGCGCAAGAAACTGCCGCCATCGTCGCCGAGCAATTGGCTGGCCTGAGGCCGACGAACGATGAGCGCATCAGCGAAGTCTACACGCCCTATGAAGGTCGCCCGACCGCCGAATTGGCGCAGATGGGCTGGGACTTGTACACGGGCAATCAGCCGCCCTACGAAACGCCGCAGGTCGTGCTGGAGCGGGTGCTGGATTTTCTCGATTCTGTGCGAAGGAACCACAGAGACCAGGCTGTCGCCGCTGTCGGGCATGGCGATATCCTGGTTTTCCCCTGGCTGCATGCCCAAGGCGAGGTGCCCGAAGCGCTGATGAAAGACCGCTTGCGCGATTATGGTTTGCCGGTCGACTACCCGGCCACCGCGTCAATCATGCGCTTTGACATAGCGGGCGATCCCCGCGAATCCTTGCCGACCGTCAGCTATCATCGTCCCTATTAGGCTGCGAATCCGTCAAAAGAGCGGTGCGAATGGGTTGTGCTGTTGCCAGCGGTCGCACGCTGCAGCCAGGCGGTCGCGCTGCACTTCCACGCCGATGCCCGCGCCGTCCGGCAGGCTCAGCGAACTTCCCGCGCCCAATACAAAGGGCGGCTCGGTGATATCGGGGTCGTAATAACGATCGGTTGCGGAGATGTCGCTGGGCAATGTGACAGCTGGCAACGCTGCGAGGGCCAAGTTGGCGGCGCGCCCGATGCCTGTTTCCAGCATGCCACCGATCCACAACGGTGTCCCTGCTTCGGCACATAGCCGATAAATCGCCAGACTCTCGCTGAATCCGCCGACGCGGGCTGGCTTGAGATTGAGGATCGCCCCCGCGCCAAGATCTTGCGCAATCTGCCAGTCATGCGCGGAATGGATGCTCTCATCTAGGCAGATGGGCGTTTTCAGTTGCGTGGCGAGGCGGCTGTGCTGGTAGATGTCATCGTGCGCCAAGGGCTGCTCGATCATCAGCAGTTCGGATTGATCCAACTTTTGCAGGTGGGCGGCATCGGCAAGCGTGTAGGCGCTGTTGGCATCCAGCATCAATGTGATATCGGGGAAGCGCGCGCGCACCGCCTGCGCCAATTCGATATCCCAACCGGGCGCGATCTTGAGTTTGATGCGTTGGTAGCCCTCGTCCAGGCGTTTTTCGATCAGCGCCAACTGAGCGTCCAGCGTAGCTTGTATGCCGATGCTCACGCCGACTTCGACTCGTTCGCGCGGCGCATGCTCGGGCGGCAAATGCGCGGCGAAATAATCGGCCAGACGCAGGTTGTTGGCTTTGGCGAGCAGGTCCCAGATGGCGGCTTCAACGCCAGCGCGGGCATAGTTGTTGCCCCGTACCGAGCGGAAAAGCGCCGGCACTTCGCTGGGCGAGCACAGAACCTGCCCCAGTAGCTTGGGCACGAGGAAATCGCGCATGATGTGCAGGGCGGTCAAGATAGTCTCTGCGCCATAGGACGGCTGGGTTTTCAACGCGCTTTCGCCCCAGCCTGTCAAGCCTTCGCTGCTGATCGCTTCGACCAATATGGCGGATTTGAAAGGCTCTGCGCCGTAGCTGGTGGTCAACAGCTCGACCAGTGGCAGCGCCACCACATGCAGCTTGATGGCTTCGATGGTAACAGGGCGCATGAATCTCTCCTCCGCAGGCTGGAGCTTAGCATTCGCTGGCGATTGTCGGCGAAATGCCGTGCGGGCACAAGCCGCTGCCCGACTTCTCCTGGTTGCCGCCTTATGGTTCTATCCCTTTCCCGGTCCTGCCCCGAAGATTCGGCGCAGACTGAAGCTAGCTCGCGAATCAGCCTGCGCTCTTTGTATAAAATGTATTAGAATTGTCGTGCTTAACTTGGTCGATTTGCCCAATGCTGCTATAGTGCAGGCATAGTCTGCCCTGGAGATGGAGGCACATCGTGGAAAACCTGAGCTACACAGGCGCAAGCTGGCACAAACAGCGTATGCAGGCGCTGATGGAAGAGGCGCGCATCGAGCGGTTCTTGCAGCAGAAGCGTCAGCGCGCCGCGCAAGAGTGGGCGCAACGTCAGCAGTGGCGCGATCGCAAGTCGAGCTAGCGCAAAGACACCTCAGATGGAAGCCTCGCCAGCGCGGGGCTTTTTTCTTGCAGCGTGCCTGCGACTCAAATTGCTGCTCACCCTCGCCGGCAGTATAATCGGGACTGGTGATTAGCCGCGCTTGACGAGCGCATTCGAGCGCGCAAGACGGGGGCTGCTGACGCGATGCATAGGCTACTATTAACGCTGTCGCTGCTTTGCTGCACATGGGTCGTCGCTGCCCAGCCTGTCCCGCCGGCGCAGCACTGGGATGTATTCTTGCAGCGCGATGCGCAGCGCGCCGATTCGGCTACCCTCAGTTTCATCAACCTGTTGAGTGGTGAGTCGAACGAAGTCGCGGCGAAGGGCAGTCACTTCAGCGTCTCCACGATCGGCGTTATCTACCAGGACAGCGAAGACAAGCTGGTCAAATTGGCCCAAAAGGATGGCACGATTCGCAAACATCCTTTTATCGACCTTGCGCCCGCCGACCACAGCATCGACTGGGTTGTCTCTGCGGACGGCGCGCGCATTGCCTGGACGATCGCGCGGCAGCTGGCTGACGGATCGCTGACGACGAGCACCTGGCTGGCGGATAGCGATGGCGACAACCTGCGCGAACTGCTGGTGGATCGTCCGCGGGTCGACATCCGGCTGCTGCCAGTCGCGTTTCGTCCGCAAAGCGAGCAGTTGATTATGGAAGTGCGCGCTGCAGCTGTCATCGAGACGGGTCCGTTCCGGCTGCGTACGGGCCTGTTTGTGCTGGACTTCGCCAATGGCGAGGTCGTATCGCGTCGGCTGCCCGGCGAGCAAGATTGCTATTGCGCTTTCGGCATCGGGGCGGATGTCGTGCTGCGGCTGGTGCGCACCAGTGCAGGCGGATTCGCGGCGGAAGTCTTCGCATTGGAGTCTGACCAAGCCGGTGTAGTAGAAGCGCTGCCTGCCGCCGATTATCCATACGCCGGCAATCTGATTGTTAGCGCGGACGACAGCATCGCACTGTATGCCCTGTCGCAACTTGAGGACGAAGCCGATGCTGGCGGCGAGTATCGCACTGTGCTGGCGCGCATCGACCTGATTGCGGCGCGTCAAGACATCATCAGCCGGCCGGTCCCGGCCTTGCTGCGCCCGCTGGCCTTCAGCGAAGACAACAGCGCGCTGCTCTTCACGACGGCCAGCGAAGGCGGCACCTGGAAGCTGCAGCTGGCGGACGGGGCGATCGTGAAAGTGGCGGATGGCGTCTATTTGGGGCGGATGATCGATAGCTGAGCGGGAATCAAGCGTGGCGCGGACGTTTGAATTTGGGTCGGTGCGCCCATTCCCAGACGGCATCGGCGATATCCCAGACGGCATTGGGCTTGGCGATGCGCCGGGCGTTGTCTGCGCGCTGCTGCAGGGCGGCTGGCCCCTCCCCCAGCCATTGCTGAATGCGCTGGGCGACCTGCTCTGGCTTGGGCAGGTAGACGCCAGCCCGGTTTTCGGTAACCAGGCGCACATTGCCGCTTTCTTGCCCGGGGATGCGGTCGCTGATGATCATGGGCAAACCGGCGATAGCGGCTTCGCTGATGGTCGATGGTCCGGCTTTGGTGACGATGATATCGCAGGCGGCCATGATGCGCGGCATTTCCCGATAGTTGGTCACATAGCCAAAGAGGTGGCGAGGATTGTTCCAGTTTCGACCCTCCAGCCTGGCGCGCAACGCATCGTTTCTTCCGCAGACGATGACCAACTGCGCATCCAGCCGCTCGGCATCCAGCGCCGCCACCAGCTTGTCGATCGCGCCCATGCCTTCGCTGCCAGCGACCAGCAGCACGGCCGGCAGGTCGGAATCGAATCCAAACTCGGCGCGCGCTTCGTCTTTGCTGGTCATGGAATCGAGGAAATGCGGATTGACTGGCAAGCCGGTAACCTGCATCTGGCTCGGCGACATGCCTAGTCGCAGACCACGGCGATAGGCGCTTTCGGTGGGCACAAAGCAATGGTCGACGCGCGGGTCGTACCAAAATGAGGGCGTGGTGACCAGGTCGGTAACCACGGTCAAGAAAGGCGGTCTTTCGTCCAGTGTCAACAAAGCGCGAAAGCTGGGATTGGCGATGACGGAGTGCGTGCAAACGACCACATCAGCCGGGTGCTCGCGGACCAACCGTCTCAGTTTGCGGCGGTTGTTGCGATAAATGAGCTGGCGCGCCAGGCTCGAGCGCATTTTGCCATCGAAGCTGTGATACATCAGCGCCCACAGGAACTTCGAGGTATTGACCATGCGTGGATACAATTCCGGCTGTTTGTTGAGGGGCCAGCGCAACTCGCGCAGCACATCGACCGAATCGAATTCCACAGCTTTTCCATAGCGGATCGCCAAGGCGTCTTGGATAGCCTGGAAAGCCGAGCGATGTCCGCCGCCGGTATCGGAAAACAGAAACAGCACGCGTTTGCTCAAAGCCAGCACCTTCGCGGCCTGCGTGGGTAGCGCCAGATGGCGACAATACTGTAACATCAATTGTGATCAAACGGTTCAATATGCAGCTGCCAATGTTCTGTACAAAGAATGTTAGAAGCTCGTGTGCCTCTGCCGCAAGCGCGGAGATTGCGCTATAGTAGCGTTAGAAGCGGCAGCATTAGGCGAGGCAGGCACATGCTATTGGATCTTCATCCGCTGGTTATCCTCATCAACCTGGTGGTCCTGGGCTGCGCCATGACCGTGCACGAATTCGCGCACAATTTTGTGGCGTGGAAAATGGGAGATGACCTGCCAAAACTGCAAGGCCGGCTGACGCTGAATCCACTGGTGCATATCAATTGGGTGGGCTGGCTGATGTTCGCCATCATCGGCTTTGG
>DAOUJB010000345.1:0-3026 GCA_034423155.1 Anaerolineae bacterium
GCGCCGATATCCGCTCCAAAGCCCGACTCGGTCACGACATATTCGCCGCACTTCATGGCGACCAGGTCGGCGATGATGGACGAGTTGCCATGGGCGATATTGGCGAAGGGACCCGCATGCACCAGCGCCGGCGTGCCCTCCAGGGTTTGCATCAAGTTGGGCTTGATGGCGTCTTTCATCAGCACGGTGGCAGCGCCGGCCGCGCGGATGTCATCGGCAGTGACTGGCTGTTTGGCTTTGTCGTATGCCACCACCATCTTGCCGATGCGCGCGCGCATATCTTGCAGCGAAGTCGTCAGCGCCAGAATCGCCATCAATTCCGATGCGACTGTGATGTCATAGCCGCTTTGTCGCGGGACGCCGTCAAAGCGCTTGCCCAGGCCGACGATGACATTGCGCAGCGCCCGATCGTTGAGGTCGACCACGCGCCGCCAGGGGATATTGTGAATGTCGATATCGCGCTCGTTGCCATGATAAATGTGCGCATCCAGCATGGCCGCGATGAGATTGTGCGCCGCGCTGATGGCATGGATGTCGCCAGTCAGGTGCAGGTTGAAGTTCTCCATCGGCACGATCTGGCTATAGCCGCCGCCGGCCGCGCCGCCTTTGATGCCGAAGGTCGGTCCCTGCGAGGGCTGACGCACGGTGATGATGGCGCGCTTGCCGATGTGCTTCATCGCTTGGCCAATGCCGACCGTCGTGGTCGATTTTCCTTCACCCAGCGGCGTCGGCGTGATGGCGGTCACATCCACATACTTGGCGTTTGGTCGATCGCGCAGATGCTCCAGCGCCTCGAGCTTGATCTTGGCGACATGCGGACCATAATGCTCCAGGTCGCGATCGGGCTCGAGCCCCATTTGCTCGGCGATGCGGTCGATATGGACGAGGCTGGCATTTTGCGCGATTGACAAGTCGGATGGGATGGTCATGGTCGCTTTGCTTGGGTTTGCCCGACAATGCGTAGGTCCTTTCCTTGATTATAGCGCGGAGCATGCAGATATGCAGAGCAAACCCGCGAAAGCCGTGGCCGATTCCGCGGACATGTCTGGCCGGTATTCGCGCGCAGGGGCGGCTGACCATCGCTTGATGGGCGATATCGCCTTGCAGCAAGAGGGCGACTCGAGAGTCGCCCCTGGGATATGGCTTGCTGCTATTGCCGCAGTTGATTGGTTGCGCTTCTGTGGCCGCCAGCCTAATTTTGCTGGCAGGAGCAGACGCAGGTCGCCGTCGAGCTAAACGCTGACTCTCCACCGTAGCAACCTGTACCTCTTGCCTGGCGCATCATCCGGCAGACGAGTCGGCTGCCGCCCGTGCAGGGCTGAATCGGTCCATGGGTATTGATGTTGCAGGCGCCGCCGCCTTGAGCGCCGCTCGCGCCCGGGCTGCTGCTATATTGCGCCGATGCGCGATTTTGGTTGCCGGTGGGCGAGGCATGGGTCTGCGGGGCATGCGCTTGCGATATGACGATGCCTTGCACGCCGTGCATGGCTCGGCAGCTTTCAACCGAGTTTTGGATGGCGCCGGCTTCTGCGGCCGCTTCGCACCAGCCAGCCGTCCATTGCGCCTGGGTCTCGCAATTTGCGCCATCGTCATAACAGGTGTTGCCTTCAAACGAAGATTGTGCGGCGGCGGTGGTCAACAGTCCAAGCAAGACTAACGCAGCTAAGGTAATGCGCTTCATGAGATGTGGGTTCCTTTCTGAAGTGAGACAGTGTGCCGTTGTGTCGCTAGTATCATAAATGATATGACTTGATTTGTCAATACCTGCGCCATAACTCGCCAAATTACGTAAGATGTGAGCCAATCATAACTGCAAATGTGCCGATACTCAGGGACATCTACGCCGCTATGGGCATATATCTCCTGCCGATCGCATCTAAAATGTCATTCAGGGCAAGTGGTCAATTCGTTCGCGGGGCGTCCGGTTTCAGCACAAGCGCCGCGAGCGGCGGCAATCGTAGGCTGATGCTGTGCGGCAGTCCGTGGCTGGGGATGTCTTCGCTGCGCAGCCCGCCCAGGTTGCCCACGCCACTCCCGCCATAGCAACTGGCATCGCTATTGAGCAGCTCGGCATAATAGCCGGCGTCGGGCACGCCGATGCGATAGTCTTCGCGCACGACCGGCGTGCAATTCAGAACGATGACCAAAAAGTCGTCCGCGTCCTCGGCGAAGCGCATATAGCTATAGACGCTGTATTCGGCGTCATCGGCATCGATCCAGCGGAAGCCGCTCGAGTCGCAGTCGCGCTGCCACAAGGCGGCTTCTGCGCGATACAAGCGGTTCAAGTCGCGCACCCAGGCTTGCATTTGGGCGTGCTTTTCAAGCTCCAGCAGATGCCAATCCAGGCTGCGCGCCTCGTCCCACTCCGCGAATTGGGCGAACTCGCCGCCCATGAAGTTCAAGATCTTGCCGACCTGCGTGTACTGATAGCCGAAGAGCAGCCGCAAGCCAGCGAACTTCTGCCAGTAGTCGCCGGGCAGCTTGCTGATCAGCGAAGCCTTCAGGTGCACGACTTCGTCATGCGAAAGTGGCAGCACAAAATTTTCGCTGAAGGCATAGAGCAGCGCGAAAGTGATCTGGTGGTGATGATGCCGGCGATGCACGGGGTCTCGCGACATATACTGCAGGGTGTCGTGCATCCAGCCCATATTCCACTTGAATGTGAAGCCCAGCCCACCGATATAAGTCGGGCGCGAAACCATCGACCAGCTGGTGGCTTCTTCGGCAATGGTGATGGCGCCGGGCGCTTCGGCATGGACGGCTTCGTTGAACTCGCGCAAGAATGCCAGCGCGCCCAGATTCTCGTGGCTGCCATATTCGTTGGGCAGCCATTCGCCGTCTTCGCGGGAGAAGCTGAGGTAGATCATCGACGAGACCGCATCCACGCGCAAGCCGTCGATGTGGTACTTTTTTAACCAGAAGAGCGCATTGGCGGTCAGGAAGTTGCGCACTTCGTCGCGCGCATAATTGAAGATCATCGTGCCCCAGTCGGGATGTTCGCCCTGGCGCGGATCTTCGTGGCTGTA
>DAOUJB010000346.1:0-2477 GCA_034423155.1 Anaerolineae bacterium
AGGTCAGTACGCGCACCTGCCAGCCGCGCATTTGCAGGGCGGGCAATATGGCGCGCAGATAGGTCGCGGGACCGCCCGGCTCGGGGTGGAAGATGCCGCTGGCGATCAAGAGATTCGGCACGGCTTAGCTCACGCGCGCGCGAATGATGGTGTGGCGGTTTTCGAAGGTCGCCTGCGGGCTATGCCAGCGCTGCGGATTCATCCAGTCGCGGGCGATCGGCGGCGCAGCCATCATCAGCGCGGTCAACTGCGCGATCATATCGTCGCCGTGCCCCTGCCGCCGCACCCAGGGGTCGAGTTCGTGCGCTTTGCGATATGGCTCGCTGTATTCGACCGTGAATCCGGCGCGAGCGCAGATCTGCGTCCATTCGGCTTGATTGAAGGCGCGGTTGTGGCTGGGGTCGCGCAGGCGTTCAAAGGCATCAACATAGCGCGCCGCCTGGTCATCAAAGGGCAGCAGATGGTCTTGCAGCATCAGCATGCCGCCTGGTTTGAGCACGCGGGCGCATTCGTGCAAAAAGCGCTGCACATCGGGGAAGTGATGCGGAGCGATGCGACAGCTGACCAGATCGAATTGCTCGCGGTCAAAAGGTAGATTTTCCGCATCCGCCTGCCGAAATGACACATTGGTTATGCCTCGCCCGCTGATGAAACGGCGCGCCGATTCGAGCATGCGCGGCGTCAGATCGCCGGCCACGACATGCCCGACATGCGGCGCGAACTTCAGCGCAGTGTGCCCGCCGCCCGTTGCGATATCCAGTGCCTGCCAATGTTGCTGGGGCTGGGCGATCGCCAGCAGCCGATCCAGATCGCTGCCATGCGCGTGCGTTTCTGACTGTACATAGCCTTCGGCGAATTGGCTGTAACGGGCTTGAGACAAGGATTTGGAGTCGCGAGTCATGGTTGGGCGCTCCCATTTGGCGTATCATGCCGATTTTACCCGCAGCCGGCGCGCAGGGCAGGCACAAAATGCGCTAGACTCGTTCCATAATCAACGCGACTGATGGAGGTCGAGATGGCAGAGCGGCGCACGATGCAGCCAGAAGACTTGTTTGCCCTGCAATTTCTGAATGGCGGCGCGTTATCGCCCGATGGCGAGCGCATCGTCTATACCGTCAGCCAGATTGATGCCGAAGCCGACAAGGAGTTTGCAGCTCTGCACCTGCTAGACCTGGCGAGCGGCGAATCGCGGCGGCTGACTCACGGCGAGCAATCCGATCGTGGCGCGCGCTGGTCGCCAGATGGCAAGGCAATCGCCTTCATCAGCGACCGCAGCGGGGCAGCCCAGCTCCACCTGATGCCAATGGATGGCGGTGAAGCGCGGCAGCTGAGCGACTTTGAGCGCGGGGTCGGCGGCAGTTTCGCTTGGTCGCCCGATGGCGCGCAGATCGCCTTCAGCGCCAAAGCCGATGATGAAGCGCCCGACCTGAGCAAAGAAGCCTACCGCGTCGACCGCACGGTCTATCGCTTTGACGCCATCGGCTACCTGGATGACGAGGCGCAGGATGTCTATGTGCTGGATGTGGCCGGCGGTGATGTCACGCGCTTGACCGACGACCGCAGCAACAACAGCAACCTGCGTTGGGCTTCGGATGGGGGCAGCATCCTCTACGATGCCAATATGCAGCCCGATGCCTCGCGCGCCATGACGCCCGATCTGATGCGCGTCGATCTGGCCGGCAATAGTTCGGTTGTTCTCAGCGGCTGGGCGAGCATTGCCAGCGCAAACCTGACACCCGACAACCAGCGCGTTGTCTTTGTCGGGCGTCCCGATGATGGCAAGCCGATCGGCACAAAAGCCGATTTGTATGTGCTGGACATCGCGGCGGGCACGCTCGACTGCCGCACCAGTGGTCTGGATGTCGGCGTGGGCGGACGGCTGTCGCTGGATATGCCGGTCGGGGCTTTGGGCGCCGGCAATGTGGCGATTGCCGCAGACGGGGGTAGCGCCTTCGCGACTGTGCAGCGGGGCGGCAGCAATCACATCTATCGCATCGCCCTGAGCGGCGCAGAAAGCTGGCAGCCAGTTACTGCGGGCGAAAGCGCCACTTACTTGCTGGACCTGGTTGGGGAGCGGCTGCTGTATGCGCAGACCAGCATGAATGCTCCGCCCGAACTGCATCTAAAGCGCCTGGACAAAGATGAATCGCAGCAGTTGACCGCCTTGAACAAGGCGCATCTGGCGGGGATCGACTTGCCAAGCTGGTCGCATTTGTTGTGGCAGAGCGTCGATGATGTCGAGGTGGAAGGCTGGTATCTGCAGCCGCCAACTGGCGAAGCGCCCCACCCGACCATCCTGTACATTCACGGCGGACCGCATGCGGCTTATGGCTGCGGCTTCCACTTCGACTTTCAGATGCTGGCGGGCGCGGGCTATGGCGTGCTGTTTTTGAATCACCGCGCGTCGACCGGCTATGGCGATGCCTTTTCCACCGCCATCAAGGGCGACTGGGGCAACCTGGATTATCAGGATTTGA
>DAOUJB010000347.1:0-2421 GCA_034423155.1 Anaerolineae bacterium
CCGCAGATTTTGTGCAGATCGGCGCTGTGATAATTGGTCAAGCCCCGCGCGATTTCTCGTCCATCTGGCGCGCGCACACAGACGGCTGCCCCGCGCTCGAAGTCGCCCTGCACAGCCCGTATGCCCACAGGCAGCAAGCTGGCGCCGCCTTGCAGCAGCACCCGCGCCGCGCCATCATCCACCAGCAGGTTGCCTTGCGGTCGGTCGGTCAGCAGCCAACGTTTGCGGCTTTCGCTGCGGTCGTTGGTCGCTTCGATATGCGTGCCGATTTTTTCGCCCGCCACCAGCCGCCGTATGACCTCGTGCTCGCTGCCGCTGGCGATGATGGTTTTGATGCCGCTGCGACTGGCGACTTGCGCCGCTTGCAACTTGGTGACCATGCCGCCCGTGCCGCTGCTGCTGCCTGCGCCGCCAGCCAAGGCAAATAGATCGTCGGAAATCTGCGCGATATCGGAAATGAGCGCCGCTTGCGGGTCTTTGCGCGGGTCGGCTGTGTAGATGCCCGGCTGGTCGGTGAGGATGATCAGCAGGTCGGCATCGACAACGCTGGCGACCAGCGCCGACAGATTGTCGTTGTCGCCGACGCGGATTTCTTGCGTGGCAATGGTGTCATTTTCATTGACGATCGGGATGATCTTGTGCTCGATCAGCGTGCCCAGCGTGTCGCGGGCATTCAGGTAGCGCTCGCGGTTGCTGAGGTCGTCCCAAGTCAGCAGGATCTGCGCTGTCGGCACAGTGAAGATATCGAACAAATCGGCATAGACGCGCATCAGCTGTCCCTGCCCGACGGCGCTGAGCATCTGCTTGGCGGGCACGGATTTGCCGAGGTTGGGGAAGTCCAGCCGCTCGCGCCCGGCTGCCTGCGCGCCCGAAGTCACCACAATGGGCTCGTAGCCGGCGGCGTGCAAATGCGCGATCTGCTGCGCCAGCTCGAGGATACGCTGCCGATTGAGGCGCAGCGTGCCCTTGGTCAAGACGCTGCTGCCCAGCTTGATGACGATGCGTTTCATGCTCTCCCCTCGCCGCGCAGCCCCAACAGGTAGCCCAGGCGCCGCGCCGCCCTTCGCAGCAGCTCATCGGCATCGTCCAGCGCAGCATCCAGCGACATCGGCGCATCGACGATGGGCAGTGCCGCTGCCAAACCCGCCACGCGCAATGCCCCTTCATCAACTGCCAGCCCGCCGCACAAAGCGATCGTGGGCACGCCCTGCGCCTTCGCCAACTGCGCCACGCCCAGTGGTCCTTTGCCGGAAAGCGTCTGCGCATCCAGTTTGCCTTCGCCGGTGATGACCAGCGCGCAGTCTGTCAGCTTGTCGCGAAAGCCATTGTGCCGCAGCACCAGCTCGATGCCACTGGTCATTTCGCAGCGGAAGAAAGCCATCAAGCCCGCCGCGAATGCGCCCGCCGCGCCGCCACCTTTCGCCCGCCGCAGATCCACGCCGCGCTGTTCGGCAATAGATGTGAAGCAATGGCGCAGATTCTGCTCCAGCAGCGCGACCTGCTCTTCATCAGCGCCCTTTTGCGGGCCAAAGACCTGCGCCGCGCCATTTTCGCCCAGGGGCGGATTGTCCACATCGGAGGCGATGACGATTTCCGCATCCCGCCAGCGTTCGTCCAGCCCGCCCGCATCGATTTGCGCGATATTCCCCAGTTCGCCGCCGCCGATGCCCCGCGGGAGCTCGTGCCCATGCCTGTCCAGCAGCCGCAAGCCCAGCGCCTGCAAGCAGCCCATGCCGCCATCGGATGTCGCGCTGCCGCCCAGGCCGATGATGAAACGCCGCGCCCCGCCTGCCAGCGCCGCCGCCATCAACTGCCCAGTGCCAAATGTGCTGGCACGCAGCGCATCCAGCTCGTCGCGACCGAGCAGCTCCAGCCCGCTCGCCAGCGCCATTTCGATCACGGCAGTGCGTCCGTCATCAATCAGCCCATAGTCGGCCTGAATGGGCCGCAGCAGGGGATCGAGCACCGGCGCGGTCACACGCTCGCCGCCAGTCGCCAGGAAGGCATCCAGCGTGCCATTGCCGCCATCGGCGATCGGCAAGCGCAGCAGGTCGGCAGCCAAGCCCGATTCGTTTAAGCCGCGTTCTATCGCCTGGCAAGCCTGCGCCGCCGTCAGGCTCTGCTTGAATACGCCGGCCGCGATCAAGATTTTCACGCGCGCCCCTGTCATCATCAATTGGCAAAATGCCCGCCGCCCACTATCATAAAGAGCAAGCGACATGACCACGCGCCATTATACAACAGCCGCCCCAATGACTGGAATTGCCCGGAAAGCGAGCGCCTTATGAATGCCGAATCCGCCCTGCAGCTCATCACCGCCACGCGCATCGTCGCTGGCATGCGCGGCAACTTCCCGCCCGAAACCGCCCTGCGCACCAGCCAGGCGCTGATGGGCGAAGGCATTCGCTGCTTCGAGCTGCT
>DAOUJB010000348.1:0-13542 GCA_034423155.1 Anaerolineae bacterium
ACGCTTTCCAGCTCGCCATGATGGTGCGCGCCGGTTTTGGCATCGGGCTGGATGTTGACTGTGCCCGCCCACAATTTGTTCGCGCCGGCTTTGGCGTGGTTGATGGCGGCTGCGCGCGTCATGCCGGGCGTCTGGGGCGTGTTGCTATCGAGTTCGTCGCTGCGTACGATGCGCACGCCATGCTCGCGCCAGTCGGGGGATTGGGACATGCGGGCGGCTCCTGATTATTGGGCGCTGATTGTAGCACAGTGGCGCAGCGAGAAATCAACCCGCAAGCAGCCCCCGCAAGCATTCCAGCGCGCCGGGCACATCCAGGTGGTCGGATGCATAACTTTCGCGCAGCAGCTCCCCCGGCACAAAGCGGTCATATTTTTCGCGGCGCAGCGCTTCGGGCGGTTGTTGACTCGCCAGTTGATCGGCGCTGGGCGGATTCGCGCAAATGCCAGCCAGCGCATTCGCCAATTCGGAGCGGCTTTTGTTGCCGCCGACCACCGCATAATAGGGCGCGTAGTCTTCCGCGACAGCCAGGCCCCCGTGTCGCAGCAGCTTCGTCAGCGTGTCGAATTGACGCGAGCCGCACCAGGGCAGCAACAGCCAGCGATCGTTCGCCAGCGGCAACAGCGCATTTTCCAGCAGGCCGGCTCGTTTGGCTGCACGGCGCGCCAGCCCGAGGCATTTCTTGGCTCGGTCACGCAGATATCCCGGCTCGCTTTCAGACTGCAGCAGCCGGCGCATACGCTGCAAGATGCGACTGTGAATGTCAGGTCCCTCGCCTAGCCAGTCTTGCTTCTGTGATCCTTGCGCGCGCGCAACTTCGATGATGCGCTGTTCATAGTCGATGCGCAGCACACGCCAAACATAACCAGCCAGCACCAGCGTGTCATCCACAGCCGGCGGCGATTGCACCGTGCCGATCTCGCGGCTTTTTTCGCGCACCCGGTACAGCGTCTCATCGGCGAACACCGCGAAGAAGCTGTAATGATTGACGATGCGCTCGGCGCTGTAGCCGATGATCAGCCCGCCGCTGGGCAGTTGCTGCAAATGGTCGATGTCCAGCAGATGCCGCAGCAACGCGCGAAAATGATCTTGCGTAACCTGGGCGAATGGCGATAAACCCAGCACGCGCTCTGCCAATTGCGGCGGCGTCAGCTCGGTTTGCGCATAGACGCTGCTCATCGTCTGGTGATAGAGCAGGCTGGCCGGCAAGCGCGGGATTTGCGGCGGCTCGATCCAGCGTTCTTCTGCATATAGCTGGATGATGGCCATGGTCTGCAAGAGATTCCAGGGCATTTCTTCGCCGATATGGGCGGCCGGGCGGTCGTCTTCCCGGCAATAGAAAAACAGCTTGCTGGCGCTGCCGCCACGCCGGCCCGAACGCCCCAAGCGCTGCACGAAGCTGCTGACCGTGTGCGTGGCATTGACCTGCAGAACCTGGTCGAGTTGCCCGAGGTCGATGCCCAGCTCCAGCGTGACGGTGGCGGCGACGCAAGCTGGTGTATCGGGCGCGCGCATGGCGGCTTCGGCGCTTTCTCGCAGTTGCGCCGATACATTGCCATGGTGCACATGATAAAAGTCGGGCAGTCGCTTGCGCTGGGAGATCTTGCGCAGCTGCAGGCCCGTCACTTCTACCTCTGCACGGCTATTGGCGAAGATCAATGTCTTGGCGGCGCGCTGGGTCAGCTTGTGCATGTGCGCGTAATAGAGGGCTGGATCGACATTCAGTTGCGCCAGCTCGGCCCGTCCGTCTTGTGCGGGACCCGGCAATTTCGGCAGCTTGTCCACTTCGTCGGGTGCAGGGCATGGCAGCAGCGGCGCAGCGTCATATTCGTCGCGCGGCTTTGGAAAGCGAAAGTATTCTAGCCCCAAGGACACCGGCGGACGCCCCGATGCTTCGATCTTGCGCACAGGCAGCGGCGTATTGCCCCCCAGCCAGCGCATCGCCAACTGTGGCTCGCCCACGGTCGCCGACAAGCCGATGCGGCGGACAGGCTGCTGGCCGACTCGCGCGAGCCGCTCCAGCTGGCAGATCACCTGGCGGCCCCGATCGGAGTCCATGAAGGCATGCACCTCGTCTATGACCACAAAACGCAGGTCGCCGAAGAGCCGCGTCAATCCCTGGTGGCGGCGCATCAGCATGGCTTCCAACGATTCGGGCGTGATCTGCAAGATGCCGCGCGCCCGCCGCAAAAAGCGCGCTTTCTTCGCTCTCGACACATCGCCATGCCAGCTTTGCACGGGGATGCCGCTGTCTTCCAGCAGGTCGTTCAGCCGCAAGAATTGGTCGTTGATCAGCGCTTTCAAAGGACCGATATATAGCGCGCCGATGGACTGGGGCGGGTCTTCGTGCAGCCGCGTGATGATGGGCAGCAGGGCGGCTTCGGTCTTGCCGCTGGCGGTGGCGCTGCAGATCAACACATGCTGTGGCGCGCCCAGGATAGCGGCGATCGCCTCGACCTGGAAAGCGTGCAACTCGTCCCAGCGCTGGCGATAAATGAATTCTTGAACAAATGGCGCGAGTTGATAAAAAGCGTCGCTGCTCATCAGATGGCAAAGTCGGCAAAAAGCGGATCGACCGCTTCGTCTGTGGCTGGCGCGCCCGCCTCAAAGTCGATCATGCCCAGCAGCGTCTCAAAGTTTTGGCGGCGGTGCTGACGCATCAAGTTGAGCAAGCTGAGGAAGTCGCGCAGCACTTCACGCGGGGTCAGCAAAATGTCTGCGCCGACTCGCCTGCGCACTTCGTCCAGGAACAGATCGATCTCGCGCTCGCCCACGCGGTTCTCATAGCGATGATGCCAGGCGTGGATATCGCGCACTGTCTGCAGTAGCTCGCGCAATTCTGCCTCGCCCAGCGCATCCAGGCGCAGCAACGGTCCCGACAGATCGCGCAGCCCCGGCACGCTGAAGCGGCTTTCACGCAGGCGCGTTTCCAGCGCGGCGTTGCTGAAGAAACCCCGGCGCGGGTCTTCGACTGTATCCGGGGTCGCGCCGATGTAGATGCCCAGATGTTCGGCATTGCCCTGCAAGGTATCGTTGACCATGGTCAACAAGCGCTGATAATTGTTCTCCCGCGCCACGCGGTTGCTGATTTTGTACAGGCTGACGGCTTCGTCGAGAAAGATGAGCAAGCCGCGATAGCCGACCTGCCTGGCGAAATAGGCGATCAACTTGAGATTGTCGTACCAGGTGGCATCGTCGATCATCACGCGCACATCGCCACGCAGCCCGCGCCGCGCTTCTGTCTTGCTGTGGTATTCGCCGCGCAGCCAGCGCAGCGCCGCCGTCTTGAGCTCGTCATCGCCCTGTCTGTGTCCGCGCGTATAGGCATTCAGCACATTGGCGAAGTCGTAGCCGTGCGTCATCGTCTCGAGCTCGCCCAGCACCTGATGCACCAGCCCGTTCAGCTTGCGGTCAAATTCGTCCGAGTCCGGGGCGATGCCATCCCGCGCCAGCCGCGATTGCAGGTTGCTGATCCACTTTTCGATCAGCGCGCCAAAGGCATTGCCGTCCGGTCGTGTCTTCGTGGATAAACTGCCCAGCAGCTCGCGGTAGAGCGCCAGTCCCCCGCCTTTGGAGCCGGTCAATCGACGCTGCGGGCTGAGGTCGGCATCGGCCACTACAAATTTCTGGTTGAGCGCATGATTGCGCAGCAGCTGCAGCATGAAGCTCTTGCCAGCGCCATAACGCCCGACAATCAGGCGAAAAGCCGCGCCGCCATCATAAATGATATCCAGGTCAGTCTGCAGTTCGGCCATTTCCGCCTGACGACCGATAGCGATATGCTCGACCCCCTTGCGCGGCACCAGCCCACTCGACAGCGATTGCAAGATGACTTGCGATACTTTGCGGCGCTTCGGCATGGCCTTCATGCTTGCTCTCCCTCTTCAGCGGTCGGCGGCGTCTGTGCATGAAGACCGCCATTCAGGACTGTCAGGAGCGCCGGACGATAGTCTTCGTCGATCGTCCAGGTTCCGTTTTCGTCGGTGATGAGGTTGTCGCCGATTTCGTCCTGCGCCCGCTCGTTGATTTCGTCGATGATGACATTGACAAACTGGCTGCGCGGGAAGGCGGCTTGCAGTTCGGATTCTGTGGCGGCCCAGCCACGCCCCATCAGCAGCGTGATCAGCTTGGCCGAGTCGCTGCCTGGTTCACCAACCAGCGAATCCAGCGGCGGCAGTTCGTCTTCGTCCGCCAAGGGATCGAATGTGGCTGGCTCGACCGGGCTATCGTGCAGCGCGGCCGGCACATTGTCGGCGAGGGCGGGCAAAGGCTGGGTATCGGCATCGTCCAGCGGCGGCGCTTTTTCGGGCATGGTGGCTTGTTCGAACCATTCGCGTCCGGTCGGCGTCGGTCGCAGCTTGTAGGGATGAAATTTGTGCCGTTCGAGCTTTTCTTGCTCTTCCAGGCGATTCACCTGGGCTTTGGGCAAGTCTTCGCCGATGTAATCGACAAAGCGGTCGCCGGCTTGGATGAAGGCGCGCATGACTTTGAGCTGCCGATCGACGGGTTCGCGCGCTGGGATAGGTGTGCCAGGCGCAGGCGCATCATCGGCGGCCACCACGACTGGCGCATACACCGCGTCTTGGTCTGTGGCACTGGCGGACGGCGCAGAATCAGCGGCGGGAGGACGCGCGAATTCTTGGCTGATCTGGATCGGCTCGGTATCGGCCTGCTGCTCGGACAAGCCCTGCAGCGTCTCGCTCAATTGCGCCAGCAGTTCGTTCTGATGTTGGACGACGATGCCAACAACGCGTTGGATGTAGCCATAAAGCTGCTGCGTGTCGGCATTGCGCTCGAGCTGCGCCTGGATCTGCGCGCCTTGTCGCCGCAACTGGTCGGTCAGGGCTGCGATCTGCGCTCTATGCGACTCGCTGGCCGATTGTAAGGCGGCGATCTGCTCGCCCTGCGCCTGGATGCGCGCCTGTTGCGCCGATGCAATTTCTTGCAAAGATGCCAATGCCGTCTTGGCTGCCTCGTCTCTGCTGGAACGAAATCGAATCGCCACGCCACGCCACCTCTACAAAATTACACATCTCCAGGGACTATAGCGCAGGAATCGCGCCCTGACAGGATGCAATACGGGGAGGGAATAGCGCGCCGCCAACCGCCTGGATGCTGGCGAAAACGCTCAGGACTTGGCGGGCAAGACGCGGATGCCGGCCGGGCTCGCCACGACAACCTGTTGCGCTAGAGCAATGAACAAGCCATGCTCGACGATGCCAGCGCGAGCATTCAATTCGGACGCTAGTTCTTGCGCATCCCCGATGGGTCCAAAGTCGCAATCCAAGATTAAATTGTTCTGGTCGGTGCGATAGATATCGCCACCATCTCGGCGCATGCTGACATTCGCTCCCAGCGATCCCAAGAAGCGAGCCTGGGCCTGCCAGCCGAATTCGACCACCTCGACGGGCACGGCGAAGAGGCTGCCCAGCCGCGGCGACAGCTTGGATTCGTCGACTACGATGACGAATCGGTCGCTGGATTGCGCCACGATCTTCTCGCGCAGCAAAGCCCCGCCCCCGCCTTTGATCAAGTTTAGCGCTGGGTCGACCTCGTCCGCGCCGTCTATGGTCATGTCGATGCGCCGGCAGTCGGCGAAGCTCGCCAGCGGGATGCGCAGTTCGATTGCGGCGGCTTCGGTCGCGCGCGAAGTGGGAATAGCGCGGATATTGCGCAGCTCGCCATTCGTCAAGCGCTGGGCGATGCGCCGCGTGGCGTGGATGGCGGTGCTGCCTGTGCCCAGCCCGATCGTCATGCCCGACTGCACGAGGTCGGCGGCATAGGCGCCAGCTTGCTGTTTGAGTGCGGCTGTGTCTGTGGCAGGCATGGCGGCAATTCTAGCGCATATTGAATGGGTTCTGCTTGCGCCTGCATCTTTCTGTGTCTTTGGATCTCAAACAAAGTAAGGCGACAACCGAGCAACTCCGCTCAATTTCGAAACATGTAGGGGCGATACTTGTATCGCCCACAATGCCGCTATTGATTATGTGGGCGACTCGAGAGTCGCCCCTTCGACATTCCTTCAAATTGTTGCATTCCTTTATGGGTCTTACTTCTGTATCTCCAACAAAACAATTCACTCTCACCACCGAGTTCTTTGAGTACACAGAGAAAATGTCTATGGAGATTTGCAACGATTTCACGGCGACAGGTTTGATACACGATAGCACTAGAATGCACGGCGAGCCTGTCGTATTAGAGGCCTAATCAAGGTGAGGATTCTTGCACTGTCTCTACTTTCTGACTCTCGGTGAACTCTTTCAACTCGGTGTACTCGGTGGTTCAGTATTTTTAATTGCTTTCTTGGCTGCGCTTCTGTGGCAAGCCGACTGTGTTACTATCCCGCTTATCCAATAAAGCAGACAAGGAAAGGCGTTTTTCATGTACAAGACACTGAGCCCGGGCGCGATCGGCATACGCGGCTTGTCGCTGGCGGACAGCATTGCATTGGCGGCGCGCACCGGCTTCGGCGGGCTGGACTTCAGCATCGTGCAGGCGGCGCAGCTGGCGGACGAGATCGGCGTGGAGGGCGTTGTGGCGCTATTTGACGAAGCCGGCATACGCTACGGCGCTTGGGGCTTGCCCGTCCGCTGGCAAAGCGACGACTGGGAAGACGACCTGGCACAGCTGCCGCGTTATGCCGCCCTGGCTGCAAAGCTCGGCGCAGACCGCACATCTACCTGGTGCCCGCCTGCTTCTGACGAGCGCGACTTTGACGCGAACTTCGCCTGGCATGTCGCGCGCTTCCAGCCCATTGCCGCGGTGCTGGCCGAGCATGGCATCCGCTTTGGCATTGAATTCATCGGTCCGCAGACTCTGCGCCCGCCGCATAAACACGCTTTCATCTATGACATGGCCGGCATGTTGGAATTGGCGGTGGCGCTGGGCACGGGCAATGTCGGCTTGCTGCTGGATGCCTGGCACTTGTACACATCGGGCGGGGCAGTGGACGACCTGGACAACATCAGCAATGCCGATATCGTCAATGTGCATGTCAACGATGCGCCGTTGGACCTGCAGATGCACGAATACATCGACAACGACCGGCGTTTGCCGCTGGAAACGGGCGTGCTGCCCCTGCGCGACTTCATGCAGAAGCTGGCGCAACTGGCCTATGATGGGCCTGTCACGCCAGAGCCATTCAGCGCGCGCCTCAATGCCATGGATGATGCCCTGCAAGCTGCGCAAATCACTGCCGAATCGATGAATCAGCTGTGGGAGCTGGCGGGGCTGGCTTAGTGTCTGCGCTCTCCGCCAATGAGGGCATTGCATAAATTTGCACATTTGTCATAGAGGCACAGAGGGCGCAGAAGTGAAACCAAGTTAGTCATGCGCAACCGATCAACGCCGCGCATATTTGGAACAGGTAGGGGCGATACTTGTATCGCCCACTAGGCCGTCAGTGTCTATGTGGGCGACTCAAGAGTCGCCCCTACGACGTTCCTTCAACTTGTTTTCTTCGGTGCTGGATTACCAGGACGATGGTTTCATGCGGTGGCCTGGCGCCGCCGCATACCGCACCTTGACATTATGGCAATCGCCTGTTTTAATGCCCGCGCTCTAACTAAGAAACAATAGCCGCAGGACCCGTTTGACGGGCTTCTAAAGACTTATGACACTGAAAATCGCCATGATCGGCGCTGGCTCTGTCGGCTTTACCCGCCGGCTGATGACCGATTTGCTTGCTGTGCCCGAATTCTCCGCTACGCACTTCGCGCTGATGGACATTTCCGAGCGCAACCTGGGCATGGTGGCGCAGCTGTGTCAGCGCGATATCGCCGCCAATAATTTGCCGGCCACGGTCAGTTCCACGCTCGACCAGCGCGAAGCCATCGCCGATGCCGATTATGTCATCAGCATGATCCGTCAAGGCGGTCTGGCGGCATTTCAGTTGGATATTGACATTCCCTTGCGTTATGGCGTCGACCAGTGCGTCGGCGATACCATCTGCGCCGGCGGCATCATGTATGGGCAGCGCACCATCCCCGCCCTGCTGGATATGTGTCGCGATATCCGCGAAGTCGCCAAGCCAGGCGCGCTCTTTTTGAATTATTCCAACCCCATGGCCATGAACACCTGGGCTTGCAATCACTACGGGGGCGTGCGCACAATCGGCTTGTGTCATGGCGTGCAGCACGGCCACCAACAGATCGCCGACTGCATCGAGCTATGGGCGCGCGAGACCGGGCGCATCGGCGCGGACGAGACGATAACCCGCGATGATGTCGATATCATCTGCGCTGGCATCAACCACCAAACCTGGTACATCAGCGTGCGTTGGCGCGGGCTGGATATGCGGCCGCGGCTGCTGGAATTGTTTGAAGCGCATCCGGTATATCGCGAAGAAGAAAAAGTTCGCATCGATGTGCTGCGGCGCTTTGGCTATTTCTCCACCGAGTCCAACGGACACCTGAGCGAATACCTGCCCTGGTATCGCAAGCGCGCCGACGAAATCGGCGACTGGATCAGCCTCAACCGCTGGATCCATGGCGAAACCGGCGGCTACCTGCGCGTTTGCACCGAAGGCCGCAACTGGTTCGAAACCGACTTCCCCAACTGGCTGGAAGAAGACCCGCCCCAGATCACGCCCGAGCGGCGCAGCCTCGAACACGGCAGCTATATCATAGAAGGGCTGGAGACGGGGCGTCTGTATCGCGGGCATTTCAATGTGCCCAACCGCGGGCATATCAGCAACCTGCCCGATGGCTGCGTGGTCGAGATTCCCGGCTATGTCGATGGCAACGGCATCAACATGCCGGTCGTGGGCGACTTGCCGCTGGCTTGCGCGGCCACTTGTTCGGCCAGCGTGCGCGTGCAGCAGATGGCGATGGAAGCGGCTGTGCATGGCGATGTCAACCTGCTGAAGGGCGCGATGTTGCACGACCCGCTGGTGGGCGCGGTCTGCAATCCCGAAGAAGTCTGGCAGATGACCGACGAGATGCTGGTGGCGCAGGCGCAATGGTTGCCCAATTATGACCGGGCAGAAATCGCCGCGGCACAGGGGCGTCTGGACCAGCACGAAGCGGCTGGCACACGTGTGCAGCTGCAACAGACGCAGGGCGCGGCACGCCTGCACACACGCAGCGTAGAAGAATTGCGGGCTGCGGGCTGATGCGATTTCTTACCCCACCCTACGACGGACGTCGTACGGGCGATCCGCCGGGTCGCCTTCAAACGGGCGAGTCATCGCCTCGCCCCTACGGCTGTCGCATATTGGGTCTTGCGGGCGAGTCATCGCCTCGCCCCTACAGGCAGGGATTTAACGGGGTCTGCGGGGGTGTCTGTTGACCGCTAACGGCGACCAACCCATCCTCGAGGTCAAAAACCTCAAGACGCATTTCTTCACCGACAAAGGCGTCGTGCAGGCGGTCAAGGGCGTCAGCTTTTCGCTGGAAAATGGGCAGACTCTGGGAATCGTCGGCGAAAGCGGCTGTGGCAAAAGCGTAACCGCCAGCTCCATCATGCAGCTGATCAAATCGCCGCCGGGCAAGATCGTCGATGGCGAGATCATCTTCCGCCGACAAAAGCGCCGCGCCGAGACCATCGATATCGCGGGGCTCGACCCCAGGGGCATCGAAATGCGCAGCATCCGCGGCGGCGAGATCTCCATGATCTTCCAGGAGCCCATGACCTCGCTCAACCCGCTGCACACTGTCGGGCGTCAAATCGCCGAAGTGGTGGAATTGCATCAGGGGCTGGGGCGCAAGGAATCGATCAAAGTCGCGATTGATATGTTAGACCGCGTGCGAATCGCCGACCCCGAAGAGCGTATCAATCAATATCCACATCAGCTCAGCGGCGGCATGCGTCAGCGAGTCATGATCGCGCTGGCATTGTCCTGCAATCCGTCCATTTTGATCGCCGATGAGCCGACCACGGCGCTCGATGTGACCATTCAGGCGCAGATTATCGATCTGATGGAAAAGCTGCAAGAAGATTTCGGATCGTCCATCATCATCATCACGCACAATCTGGGCGTCGTCTCCCAGATGGCCGATTATGTGGCGGTGATGTACTTCGGGCGCATCGTCGAATATGGCACGGTCATCGACATCTTCCGCAACCCGCAGCACCCGTATACGGTGGGCTTGCTGGAGTCGATCCCGGTTTTGGGGCGGCGCAAAGAAATCCTGGTGCCTATCGAGGGCATCGTGCCCAATGCCACGACAGAAATCGCTGGCTGCGCATTTGCCGACCGCTGCCCGCATGTGATGGCAAAATGCCGCGAGCATCTGCCGCCGCCAACAGCTGTCGATGGCGAGCACACAGTCGCTTGCTGGCTGCACACGGATGAGCCGGCCATGGTGAATTAACTCGCTGGCGAGCGCGCCGGCGGGATAATTTTGTATTCAACCAATTAGCGGAGGAAGTTAGATGAAACGCAATACGCTTGTTCGGATGCTGCTGGCGACAGCAGTCATGTTCACTATTTTCGGGGTTGGCTTTGCCCAAATGAGCGAAGTCGAAGACCCGATCCCCTATCCCGAGGGCGTGCAATTGGGCGACAACCCGATTGTCAAGTTCAACCTGGACGAGATGCTGGTTTACAAAGCGCTCGATTCCTACAGCGAGCCGGCCTGGGTGACAGCGCTGGTAGAAGCTGGTGAGCTGCCGCCGGTTGCAGAGCGGCTGCCCGAGAATCCGCAGGTCATCCTGGAATCTGGCATGTCAACCGGGCTGGGCGTCTATGGCGGCCAGTGGCGCGACTTCTCGGCTGTGCCCACCGAAGGCTGGAACCTGTGCGCGCGGCAGACGCAGGGCTGGTTCGGCATCAACTACATCTATGGCGAACAGCTTGTGAAATCGGGACCCATGTTCCTGCGCAAGGACAACCTGGAGCCGCTGCCCAACCTGGCGACCGATTGGGAATGGAGCGAAGACGGCCTGCAGCTGACGATGAATATCATCCGCGGCGCGAAGTGGTCCGATGGCCATCCTTTCGGCGTGCATGACATCATGTTCACCTGGGAACATGTCATTCAAGACGACAATGTCGATTCTTGGACGACCGGCAGCACCTTCTCCATTGGCGGCGAGCCGATCACCCTGGAAGCGGTGGATGACGACACGATCCTGTGGACATTCCCCGTGCCCTTCCCGGTGCAGCAGTTGTTCAACATGGACTTCCTCGACTTCAACATCTGCGCCGAGCATGTCTATGCGCCGATGCACCCGGCTATCAACGCAGACTCCGACTACGACACCTTCAAGACTTTCCAGGTCCAGGACGACCTGCCGGTGCCGAGCATGGGTCCCTGGGTGGCGACCGACTACCAGATCGACGAATTCATGGTGATGCGCCGCAACCCCTATTACTGGAAGGTCGATGAGGCTGGCAACCAGTTGCCCTACCTCGACGAAGTGACTTTCGAGAAGGGTCCGAGCGGTATCGGGCGTACGCTGGGCACGCTGGCGGGTTCGATCGACCACACCAATCTCGAGAACCCCAGCACCTATGTGGAAGCCATCACGCGGGCGCAGGAAGATGACGCGCATTTCCGCATTGAGTGGGGTCCCGAGACTCTGGCGTTCAACATCCAGTTCAACCTGTCGTCGACCCTCGGCGTCGAAGATGAGCGCGACCAGGCGCTGCGCGAGCTCTTCCGCAACCAGACTTTCCGTCGCGCTGTACAGCATGCGGTTGACGGCGATGGCATCGGTCAAGCGGTGATCCGCGGCCCCTTCATGCGCGGCTTCGGCGGCGGCATCGTGCCGGGTTCGCCCTACTTCGACATCGACAGCGTTGTCTACTATCCCTATTCGCCCGATTCAGCGAGCGCGCTGCTGGCCGAGCTGGGCTTTGAAGATACAGATGGCGATGGCATCGTCAACTGGACGGAAGGCCCGCTGGCTGGCGAGAACCTGGTCATCGTGCTGAACACGAGCGTCGCTGCCGAAGCGACGGGCCAAATCGGCGAAGCCTTTGTTCTGCTGATGCAGGATGTGGGCGTCCAGGTCAACCTGCGTCCGCTGCAGGGTCCCGCCGGCGATGACGCAATTGTCAGCGGCCGCTGGGAAGCGCGCGTCAACCGCATCGGTCAGGAATTCACCACTTCCTTCACCCGCTGCCGCGATCTGGCGCCCATCACCACGACGACTCCCGCCTGGCATCGCGCCGATGGCGATTCGCGCGATATGCTGGACTTCGAAGTTGAGTTGGTCGAGATCGTTGAGGCATTCTGCCTGGAGCCGGACTTCAATGCTCGCGCCGAGCTGATGTCTCGCTACAACCAGATCTTCACCGAGCAAGTCTACAATGTCGGCGGCATCATCGGTCGCTATGGCTTGGCATTGGCGAAGCGCTTCAACAACATCCCGGTTGGATCGCCGCCTTTCTTCTATCAGTGGACTTGGGGCAATGTGATCCCAGAAGCGGTTTGGGTCAACCCGGACGAGCAGCTGGATCAGATCTTCCCTGAGACCGTGCCGGTCTACGACGATATGGATATGTAGATTGCGCCTTCGCAATCTATGTTGAGGGTGGGCTTCGGCTCATCCTCTTCCGACATCTGAGCATTTGAAGAGAGGCGCGTAGTTTCGCCTCTCTTTTTGCCCAAGCTGCACGAACTGCGCTATACTTGCCTTATTCGCTTACACGCTGACTGGCGGCGAGAGACAGCCACGCATGCTACGGTTTGTTGTCAATCGACTGATATCATCGGTCTTCATCCTGCTGATTATCGCGGCGGTGGCTTTTTTCATCATTCAACTGCCGCCGGGCGACTTCGCCGATGTCTACAAGCGTGAGCTGATCGCGCTGGGCGGACAATCGGAAGATGAGGCGGAAGCGGCTGCCGACAAACTGCGCGACCGTTATGGCTTGCGCGATCCCTTGCCCATTCAATATATCAACTGGATTTCTGGCATTGTTCTGCGCGGAGAATTTGGCTTTTCCTTCTCGTATCGCACCGATGTTGGCGAGTTGATCGCGCAGCGCTTGCCGCGCACCATTGGCATCGCCTTGGCCGCCCACGCGATTTCGTCGTTGGTGGGCATCGCGCTGGGCATCTATGTCGCCAATCGACAATACAGCCTGTCGGACAATGTGGCGGCGACATTCTCGTTTCTCGCCACCTCGATACCGCGTTTTACCCTGGCGCTGATCTTTCTGTATTTGCTGGTTTTTCAATTCGGCCAAGAGCATGTCAGTTCCATGTTTTCGCCGCAATTTCGTCATGCGCCCTGGTCGCTAGACAAGGCGCTTGACCTCGTGCAACATGTGTGGCCCGTGGTCTTCATCGCTGGCTTTGGCGGCGTCGCCCGCAACATGCGCGTGATGCGCGGCAACCTGCTGGATGTGCTCAACCAACAATATGTGACGACAGCCCGCTCCAAGGGTTTGCACGAACGCCGCGTCATGAATCGCCACGCGGTGCCGAATGCGCTGCACCCGATCATCGCTTATCAGGGCACGGCGCTGCCCTATATGCTGCAAGGCGAGCTGGAAGCGGCGGTTGTTTTTGGCTTGCCGACCATCGCGCCCATGTTCTACGAGGCGCTGCTGAAACAAGACATCTATATTTCGGGCAGCATCATGCTGCTTTA
>DAOUJB010000349.1:0-3724 GCA_034423155.1 Anaerolineae bacterium
GATACCGACAAGGCGATGTGGCTGCAGGGTCGGGCGCTGTGGATGTTCGCCAAGCTCTACAACACTGTGCAGCAGCGCGACGAGTGGCTGGCGGCGGCGCGGCATCAATATGACTTTATCATGCGCCACGGCTTCGATAACGACGGTCGCATGTTCTTCGCCGTCACGGCCGATGGTCGCCCCTTTCGCAAGCGACGCTATCTCTTCACCGAGACATTCGCCATCATCGGCTTGGCTGAATACGCCCGCGCCACCGGCGAACCAGCTGCCCTGCAACGCGCAATCGATACCTATCGCCTCGTCATCGACCTGCTGCAAAAGCCGGATGCGCTGCCCTCAAAAGTACTGCTGCCCGAGCGGCGCGGCAAGAGCCACAGCCTCTCCATGATCTTGCTGGCGACAACGCAAGAACTGCGCCTGGCTGCCCCGCCCGACCCGCTCTATGTCCGCATCGTCGACCAAGCGCTGCGCCAAATCATCGACCACTTCCTCGATGAATCCGCCGCCGCTGTCTTCGAGCAGCTCAGCCCCAGCAATCAACGGCTGGATACGGCCGAGGGGCGCAAGCTCACCCCGGGCCATGCCATGGAATCGGCTGCATTCATCCTGCACGAGGCACAGGCGCGGGCGGACGAGTCGCTGATTGCGCCGGCGCTCAAGATGATCGACTACTCGATGCAACGCGGCTGGGATGCCGAATATGGTGGCTTGCTCTATTTTGTCGATGTCGATGGCAAACCGCCGACCCAGCTGGAATGGGACATGAAGCTCTGGTGGCCGCACAGCGAGGCGCTCTATGCCCTGCTGCTGGCTTGGCATGTCAGCGGCGATGCCAAATACGCCGACTGGTTCACGCAGATGCACGACTACACATTTGCGCACTTCCCCGATGACGAATACGGCGGCTGGTATGGTTATTTGCGCCGCGACGGCAGCCTGTCCACCTCGCTGAAAGGCGGCATGTGGAAAGGCTTCTTCCATACGCCGCGCGCGCTCTGGCTGTGTTGGCGCTTGCTCGGCCAGATGATGGGCTAGGCGCTGCACTGCCCCTTGGTTCAATCTTTCCGCAGCGCCGTCAGCCGAATGCTCAGCCCATTCAACAGCACGAAGACCGCCACCAGCAGCATGATACCGCGATAACCCAACGACAGCTGCAGCCAGCCGAATCCCAGCGTCGCGCCGAACCAGCCCATATTCCACAGCGCCAAGCCCACGCTGCTGGCCAGATTGTGATGCGCTTCCGCCAGCGAATCCAGCAGCAGCGGCTGGAACAAAGGCTGCATCGTGTTGCGAGCGCCGATCGCCAGCGCATAGAAGACCACCGCCAGCGCCAATGCCTGCGCCAAGCCCAAGCCGATGAAAGCCAAGGTGCTCAACAGCATCAAGGCGAATAGCGCGCCCGCCCTGCCCAAACGCGCCTGCCACAGCGGGTTGGCCAGCGGCACCGCGCCCATCACCAGCCAGCCCAAGCCGATCACCGCGCCAACCGCGCTGTCGCCCAAAGCAAATACATCGCGGAAGAAGAGATTAAAAAAGGGAAAGGTCAAGCCGCCCGATATGCCGAAGACGAAAAGCGGAAATGTCAAACGCAACAGACGCCGCCAGGGCAGCAGACGCCACGCCCCCGCGCGCCAATGCCGACCGACTGCTTCGCCCCGCCCGTCCAGCAGCAGCATGGGCAAGACGCTGAGCAGCAATATCAGCGCCGCCAGCAGGATGGACGCGCGATAGGCGCTGGCATCGGCCTGGACAGCCCCGCCTAGCAGCATCGGCAGCAGACCACCCAGCGCGCTGCCCATCGCCACGGCCAGCATGCTGACCAGGTTGTGCCAGGAGAATTGCGCGGTGTGCTCGCGGCGGTCGGTCAGCGTAACCATGAAAGGCGGCTTGACCACTTGATTCGCGCCAAAGCAAGCGCCCCAGGCAAAACGACTGAGCGCCAGCAAAGGCAGGCTGGTCGTCAACGCGGTGGCCGCTACGCTAAAAGCGATGCCAACTGTGGACAGCATGATGAGCCGGCGATTGCCGATGCGGTCGGCGAAAAGCCCAATCGGCAATCCAATCAGAAATCCGCTGAGGCGCGGCAGGGATTGCAGCAGAGCGATGGTCTGCCCATCAAAGCCGATGCTGACCAGGTAAAAATTGAGCAGGATATCGGCGATGCCCAGCAGCGCGATGTGGAATAGCAAGCTGTGGCACAAAAACAACAGCACGCGCCGATTCAAACCGGGCGGCAGGCGGCGGCGCGCAATTGGAGTTTTTGTTGCTGCAACGGGCGCAGGGGACATAAGGGCAGTTCCATGCAGGTCGGGCAAAGTCTAACCACAAAGGGCACAAAGGACACACAGATGATTTGGGACAGAGGCGCAAAAGGTTTCCCAAGAAAGTCATGCAAATAAGATTGTTGCCTGGCAATCGCCTGTGCTGGTACAGTTGCGCGAAGTGCCTACGCAATCGGGAGAATAAAAATTGGCATCGCAAACCAAAGCAAATATCTTGGCGAGTCACGCCGCCAACGCCGCGCTCAATACCCCGCTGCCCGCGATTTCTATGCGAGGCGCGCGCGACCTGGGCGCTGACGAACCCTTCCATCCGCTGGACGAGCGCATCATCGCCGGCGCAGTCGAAGCGCTGGAAAGCGGACAGACGCATTATGTCGATGTGCCCGGCATCGCGCCCCTGCGTGAGGCAATCGCCAGGCATCTGAATGCGGCCTGCGGCACCAACTGGCAAAGCGCCAACATCATCGTGACGGCGGGCATGCAAGAAGCGCGCTTCCTCACCACGCAGATAATCGGCGCGCAATTCGCCTTTATAGGCGTGCCAGCCGTGGCGCATCCCGGCGTGCAAAAAGCGCTGGGCCTGCGGCGGCGACAGGTCGTTTCCCTGCCAGCAGAGGCGGCGCGCGGTTTTCTGCCCTCGCTGGATGCGATTGCTGCGGCGCTCAAAAATGGCTGCCAGTTGCTCTACCTGGAATCGCCTTCGCGGCTCAGCGGCGCGGTCTATACGCAAAGTCAAGTGGCGCGCATTGCCGACCTGCTGGCGCAGTACGATGCCGCCGCAATCTGGGATCAAGGGCTGGCGCGCTGGGTGGCTGGCGACTGCCACTCATTGGCGACGCAGGCAGAAGAGTCGACTGCCGCCATCGGCGAAGCCTGGCACGGCATAGGCTTGGGCAGCTGGCTGGTCGGGTCGATCGCAGCGCCCGCAGATTGGATCGCGCCGATGCAGTCGCAGAAGCAGATCATGGCTATTT
This sequence comes from Anaerolineae bacterium, assembly GCA_034423155.1. Lineage (GTDB taxonomy): Bacteria > Chloroflexota > Anaerolineae > Aggregatilineales > Phototrophicaceae > UBA6055. Next base: position 3,257 of record DAOUJB010000349.1, read on the forward strand.
GCACCAGCACCGCCTCGCAATACGCGGCTCTGGCAGCCAGCGAAATCGTCGGCGAGACACACGAACAGCGACTCGCCCAGATGCGGGGACAACGCGCGGCCGCCGTTGCCATGGCGAGCGGGCTGGGACTGGACACGCTGCCGGGCGCTGCCAACAACCTGCTGGCGCTGCAGGCCGATGCATCGCTGCGGGGCAGGCTGGCAGAAGCTGGCATCGACTTTGCGGCGGGCGAAGATTTTGGCGCGCCCGATATCGTTCGCTTGAACATAGGCGCTGCCACCGCCGCTGCTATTGAAGCGCTTGATTGAGCCGGGAGAAAACACATGAGCAAGAAAAAGCAAGCCGCTGGCACCAGCCTGCTGTATCAGCTGATCGCCGAGGCGCGCACTTACGATGATGTGATCGTGATGGGACGCGGCGACCCGGACTTCGATACCCCCGCGCATATCGTCGCGGCCGCCAAACAGG
>DAOUJB010000350.1:0-7970 GCA_034423155.1 Anaerolineae bacterium
CCGACCGGGATGCCGAAGATATTCAGGATTTCATCGCGCTGCGCCCGCCGCCCCTGCAAGAAGTCCAGGTCGCTGTGGCTGAGCCCGATGTGCTGCCATTCCACCGCCCCGCCGCGCAGGAAAGCTGTCCGCCGCGATGTGCCGCCATAATTGCTGCGCCATTCGCGCTTCATGCGCTCAAAGTCGCTGTCGCTGATGAAATCGCGGATGTTGACGATGCCGGCTGGCACGCCGCTGTCTTTGCCGAAAGTGTGGCGATTCCAGTCCGACATGTGGCGGTCGGAAAGCACGGCGTTGCGCGCTGCCGAGATGGGCGACAAGCCATAAAAGTCGTTGCCGGGGTGCCAGCGCTGGAAGTGCAGCACTTCCACGGCCGAAAGCGGGATGGTCTGCCCGTCCAACTGATACAAATAACCAGCCACCACGCGCGCGGCATCGGGCACGACAGAAACGCGGTCGGGGCGCAGCATCCAGATCTCGCGCGGCAGGCCCCGTTCATCGCCCACCAGCAGCCAATAGGCATTGCCGTGCAGCTCCAGCGCGCCCAGGGTCTGCTCGATCAGCTCGAAGCGGCTGGTCAGCGGATTCGGGCAGTTTAGCAGTTGCTCCAGCGGGTGATTATCGATGCCGATGCGCCGCTCGCCCTGCAAGCGATAGACCTTGAGCGGGACGAGCGCGCCGGCTTCGGCAATGCGGTTGATGGCGATATAGACCCAGGGCGATTGTTCATAGACGCGCGCGGAATGGGCATCAAGCGGGGCGCTCTGCGGGATGCGCTGCTGCGCGGTTACCAGGTCGAATTGCGGGGCGCGCCTGCGCAGACGGTCGCGAACATGGCCAAGCCAGTTGAACATCGGCTGCTCCTCTTTTTGGGCTTTTGCAGCAGACTAGCGCCCAGCCGCATCCAGGTGGCGATTATATGTGCGCGCGAATCCTTCATTTACCCAAACTGCTCGTAGGGGTGCCTCTTGAGTCGCCCACGGATAGGACGACGGCACTGTGGGCGATACAAGTATCGCCCCTACAACTGGAATGGATTTGGGGTGGGTTAAATGCTCTTAACAGCCCAGCCCCAGCGCAGCCACGATATCGCTGAGCACGGGCAGGTCGCACCACAGATTGAGCATATCGACCAGCACCAGGGCGATGCCGGCGAAACACACAAAGACCAGCACAAAGAAAACGAAGCAACCCAGGATCAACCAGGGCGAAGTGCCGCTGCGTTCTTCACGGGCGGCGTAGGGATCATAATCATAAGCGGGATATTGTTGGGGTGGCGGCGGCGCGGCATATCCCGGTTGCTGCGGCGGGTAGGCGGGTGCTTGCTGCGGCGGCATGGCGGGCTGCTCGGCTGTAGCGGGTGGCGGCTGGGCAGGAGCAGCGGGCGCGGCGGGAGGAGCGGCATATTCGGGCTGGGCATAGGGCTCGGCGGGCGGCGGTATGATGGCATCGCTGGGTGGCTGCAATCCATAACCCAATTGCGGACCCGGTGTGGGCGCATCGGTCGGTTCGATAGACAGCAGGTCGCCCAGCCGGGCTTCATTGCGCACCAGTTCCAGCGCCAACACAACCGTATCGCCCAAGCCGATCATGTCGCCGACTTGCAGGGGCGTGACGCCGGCGATGCGCTTGCCATTGACAAAAGTGCCGTTGGTAGAGCCGAGGTCTTCCAGCGTTAATCCATCGCCAGAACGCAGCAGGCGCAAGTGGCTGCGGCTGATCTCGCGATCGTTGATGACGATATCGTTGTTGATGCCGCGACCCAGCGTCGTAGCATCTGCGCCAACTTCAAAGCGCTGATTCGGCTGCGGTCCGCGCCGCACCACCAGGCGGAAACTGTCATTCTGTTGCATTGTTTCCTCCCTCCCCGCATTGTTCCGGCCAACATCTGCGCGGGAACAAGCGCTCGTTCCATTATAGCGCGTCCTCTTGCCAAATGCTACAAGCGCGCATGTGCCTGTGGCAGCCACTGCGCCAGCAAGGCTAGCCCGTCCACCCAGTGACCGCGCAAGCGAACTTCCCAATGCAGGTGCGGCGCGCTGCTGCGCCCGGTGTTGCCGCTGAGACCGATGATCTGCCCGGCCGTCACCATCTGCCCCGCCCGCACTTGCAGTGCCGAAAAATGTGCGCAGCCGGTAAACAAGCCCAGTCCATGGTCGATCAGCACATAGTTGCCGCGGATCGCCAGTCGTCCGGCGAATGCCACCCGCCCGGCCGCCATCGCCCGCACCGGCGTGCCGGTCGCCGCTTGTTGATCCCAACCGGTGTGCCGCGTCTGCAGGTGCGCATTCATCGTTCGGAAGCTGCCAAATGGCGATGCGAAGGCGCTGGACAAGGGCAGCGCAAAGCCAGCCGCATCCCACAGAGGCAAACTACCGAAATCGGCGGTCCATTCCGTGATGGTTGCCGATTCAGCCGCTTCTATCCTCGCATCGACCAAGTCAGCTGCCGCGCCCGGCAGGGCAAGAGTTTCGCGAATGAAACTACCCGGCAAGATGCGCACGCGCCGCGCAAAGGTCGCCGCGCCCGAATCCAACAGCGCATGCACCTGCAGCGGATATGCGCCCGGCCGCGCAGCCATATCTGCGGCTAGCAGCGCATACCAGCCGCCTTCGCCAGGAAAGAACGGCACAAGCTCGCCGTGCCAGTTTGCATGCGCAGACTGGACCCCGCTCCCGGAAAGGCAGAGCAAGCCAAGTTCGGCCTGCCGCATCGAAGCAAAATGCCAATCCAGCTGGACAGCCGCCGCGGATTGGCGGGACATTGGGATAGGTCGCGGCGCTGGTTGGGGGCGTGACATGGTTGGTCTGCGCTCCGGTCGGTATTCAATCGCCGATTAAAGCAGATACGATCGTCCCAGCGTAGGGGCGAACGATGCGGGCAGCTTTGCCCCCACCCCAAGATGAGGGAGGGACTTCAAAACCTGCTGACATCGCTTAAATCCTCCCCTTCCCTCGTTCTGGGGGAAGGAGCCGGGGATGGGGGCTAGGTTATCATATCCACACGCTTAGCCTCACCCCGACCCGACAAGGGGACCGAGGGGGTCTAGCCTAGCGCGAGTGTGCTACACTAAACGCCTGCCATCACACAGCAAAGGACGCTGCCCCATGTCTAGCGCCGACAACCGCCACATCCTGGATTATCTTCGCCAGCATCAACAGCGCATGGTGGCCGATTTGCGCCGCTTCATCGAGTTGGAATCGCCGACCAGCCACAAACCCGCTGTGGATGCTTTTGGCGCGGTGCTAGCGGACGAATTGCGCGGGCTGGGCGGCGACCTCGAGATCATCCCCAAAGCCGAAGTCGGCGATTGTCTGCGGGCGCGCTGGAATCCTGGCGCGGGCGGCGTGGTCATCCTCAGCCACATGGACACGGTTTGGGATGTCGGCACGGTCGCGGGCAGACCCACGCGCATCGAAGGCGACCGCATCTATGGGGTCGGCTCCATGGACATGAAAGGCGGCATCGTCATTGCGCTGTGGGCATTGCGGGCGCTGCGCGAGTTGGGCATTTTCCCGACCACGCCCATCAGCTACCTGCTTAATTCGGACGAAGAAACCGGCAGCCGCCATTCCAGCGCGGAGATCGAAGCCGAGGCGCTGGCGCACGCTGTCGTCTTCGTCACTGAGCCGCCGCAAGATGGCAAGTACAAGACGCAGCGCAAAGGCACCGGTCACTACACGGTTACAGCAAAGGGGCGAGCGGCGCATTCCGGCGCAGACCACGCGCGCGGCATCAACGCCATCAAGGAACTCGCCCAGCAGGTGATCGCCATCGAAGCCATGACCGATTACAGCATCGGCACGACAGCCAATGTCGGCGTCATCAGCGGCGGCACGCGCGCCAATGTCGTGCCAGCCCAAGCCAGCTGCGAGATCAATACGCGCGCCACCACCCGCGCCAACCAGCATTCCCTTCACGAACAGATCATGAGTCTCCAGCCGCGCCATCCAGAAGCCGAGTTGATCATCGAACACGCTGGTGGCGTCCCGCCGATGGAACGCACGCCCCAGATCGCCGCATTGTTCAAACGGGCGCAAACGCTCGCGGCAGAGATGGGCATCGCGCTGGACGAAGGCAGCACCGGCGGTGGCAGCGATGGCAACAAGACAGCTGCGCTGGGCGTCCCCACGCTGGATGGCATGGGCATCGTCGGCGATGGCGGGCATGCCATCAACGAATACGGCGAAATCTCGTCCCTGCCCGAACGCGCCGCCATCATGGCTGCCATGCTGCGCGAAGACCTGTGAGCGACCAAAACGATGCGCATACTGAATTGGAATACGCAATTCGTCAGCCCGCGCGCCAGAACAAACAAGTTTGAACGGATCCGCGCGTTTATCGCCCGATACGACGCGGATGTAATCTGCCTGACGGAAGCCTACCCCGAAGCCATGCCCCCGGGCGGGCAGACCATCACCAGCGAAGTCTCCGGCGAAGGCAAACTCAAACCCGAGAATGCTGGCGCGCGCAAAGTCGTGCTATGGAGTCGCTTTGGCTGGTCGAATGTCGATAGGTTTGGCTCGCCAAAAATGCCGCCGGGACGCTTCATCAAAGCGACTACTATCGCCGACAGCGAGCAATGGGCAATCGTTGGCATGTGCATCCCCTACGCGAATTATCGCGCTGACAAGAAGTGGGGCGAGAAAAGCCTGGCGAAGTGGCAAGGCGCAGGCCGCTATCTGGATGCCCTGCGCGAGGATGTATTGCCTGCGCTTCGCAAACATAAGCGGGTAATCCTCGCAGGCGATTTCAATATGCAAATCCCACCCTGCACCTATCCCTACCCTGGCAATGCCGTCAATCAAAAGCGAAAAGAGACTTTCCATGGCTGGCTGATCCCCACCGCTGGCATCGAGCGCCGCTTCATTGACCACATCACCATGGGCAAGGAATTGCGCGTTGACGCCATGCAGTTCGTAAGCCGCTTCGCTGCCGACGGCACAGAACTGAGCGACCACAACGGCGTCTTCATGGACATTGGTCATCGCTGATTGCGGATGATCCGGCGGGAGGTTAATCTGGGCCAGACATGTCTCGCCCCTACAGTTGTCTCTGTGCCCTCTGTGTCCTCTGTGTAAATTAATCTGCGAAGGAAACGCCACCCATGACCTACCCGCCCTTTGAAATCGAGCAATTCTTCCGCCAGTACGAATTCAGCTCGCCATACATGCTCAGCGCATCCGACTGCGAGCCGCTGACGCTGCCCGAGCTGCTGGAATGCGCCAGCCCCGCGCGCCGCCAGCAATTCGAGACGCTGTGGCTGGGTTATACCGAGTCGCAGGGGCATCCCGACCTGCTCGCCGCCATCGCCGCCATGCACGAGGATATCGAGCCGCGGCAGGTGCTGGAAACAGTGCCAGAAGAGGGCATCTTCCTGGCTATGAACGCGCATCTACAGGCTGGCGATCATGTCGTCTGCATGTACCCCGCGTTCCAGTCGCTCTACGAAATCGCGCGTACGAAAGGTTGTGAGCTGTCGTATTGGCAGCCGCAGCGCACAGACGAAGGCTGGTCGTTTGATGTCGACGAACTGGCGGCGCTCATCCGCCCCGATACGCGCATGCTCATCATCAACTTCCCGCACAACCCGACCGGCTGCCTGCCCAGCCATGCCGATTTCGCGCGCATCATCGAGCTGGCAAGCGAACGCGGGCTGATCTTGTTTTCGGACGAAATATACCGATTTGCCGAGCACGATCCAGCGGCGCGCCTGCCTTCGGCTTGCGAAGTCTATGAAAAGGCGATCGTGCTGGGCGGGCTATCGAAGTGCTTCGGGCTGCCTGGCTTGCGCACTGGCTGGCTGATCTCGCGGGACGAGCGGCTGCTGCGCGAATGCCAGGAACTCAAGAGCTACACGACCATCTGCGCGAGCGCTCCCAGCGAGATCCTGGCGATCATCGCGCTGGAAAATTGGGGGGCGCTGGTGGCGCGCGCCATGCATATCGTGCGCAATAATATCGGCGCGGCACAGCAATTCTTCGGGCGCTATCCAGACTTGTTCTGGGTCAGCTATCCGCGCTGTGGCACGATCTCGCTGGCGGAGCTAAAAGCCGATATGCCAGTCAGCGAATTTGCCGAAGCGGTCGTGAACGAACAAGGCGTGATGATCCTGCCGGGCAATATCATGCAATTCGCCGGCAATTACTTCCGTCTGGGCTTTGGCCGGCGCGCCCTGCCCCAGGCTTTTGAGCCGCTGGAGCAGTTCATCCACGAACGGCTGTTGTAACCCCGCCAAGCGCATACACAACGCCGCCGCGCAGCTCCAGCGCCAGCGTGAATGCCTTGCCTGCCAGCGACTCGCTGCCCGCATCCCGCCAGCGCAAGGCATGCGCCGTGTCGTCCGTCCGGATCGGCTGGCAGTCGTCCATGGCAAAGCCATCCAGCGGAGAACCGCCTGCGTCCAGCGCCGCCGCGCGCAGCCATCCGCCAGCCCCGACTTTCGCATTGACGCCAATCTCCCGCCCCGTCAGTCGCAGCGGCATGGTGGTCAGGTGCGCAGTTGCGCTGTCATCGCGCGGTGCATAGCCGGCAAATCGATCCAGCGCCAAAGTCGCCAGATTCAGCGAGCCTTCGCGCCAGTTGTTGTGCAAGCCATTGCTGCCGCCGTAATAGATCAGGATTTGGTCGCCGCGCACAATGGGGGCAGCAGCATACACGCAGCCACAATCGCAGTCGCCTTCGGGATATGCGCCCGCGCCGCGCGGAATCAGCGCCTGACCCGGGCAAACGCGCCGCCAGGTCACGCTGTCGACGCTCAGCGCCAATTCGGTATCGACCGTGTCCCAGTCTGGCGCCGCCGCCTCTCCCTTGTGAAAAATCGCCGGCAAGCCGATATACAGCGACCCATAACGCGCGATTGGCATGGAATAAATCTGGTCATGGGCGTCCGCGCCACGCAGGATCTCTTGTGGTTGCGTCCAATGTACGAAGTCGCGGCTTTCGCTGCGCAGCACGGTGCGCAAGCCTCGAAACACGCCATCCGACCAGCCGCGCGTGATGCACACATAGCGCTCCAGTTCGGGCGACCAGATGGCATTATTGTGCGTGTCGCCGACCGCATCGTGCCGCGTCCAGATTTGCGGCTGCGACCAGCGGATGCCATCGGCGGAAAAGCAGCTTGCCATGCGCCCGGCGCGCGGATTGTGGTGGATGAACTTGTAGCGCCGGGCAGGGTCGCGCTCAATCGGGTCTTTCAGCACGCCGCCAGCATGGATGCCGTGCGTCGCCCGCCGCATGACGATGTTGTTGTCGCGCGAGCCGTCAAACTCGATGAGGCCCAGATTCGGCTTCTGCCAGTCTATGCCATCGGCGGAGACCGCGTACAAAACGCTTTCTTCGCGCTCGCCGCCAAAATAAGCGCGCTGCGGACGCTGCGAAAGTAGCGTCGTTCCCGAAGCCTCGTCGAAGATGAAGGACTTGTACCAGCACTTGAAGAGCCCGTCGTCTTCATCATGGATGACGCTGGGATAGACATTGTCCAGCCGCGCTTCCCAGGCTTTTGGCGGGTTGGCGAATCCCTCCTCGACCAAGAGCGGATTCGCCGCGCATTTCGTGACCTCGCCCAGGACTTCGCGCGCGTTGACCGTCTCCGCCAGGCTGCGCGGGTCGATCAGAAGCAGGTTTTTCGTCATCAACCGCGTCCTCAGTAAATGCAAGAAAGTGGTGAAACAACAATTTGCCACAGAGGCACAGAGATAAACCTTTGCTTTTCTCTCGGTGTACTCTTTCTAACTCGGTGTACTCGGTGGTTAAATTATCGTATTATTGACTTGCGTTACCTTCTGTGTCTACGCCCGCCGCCGTTTCAGCGCCTCGCCCAGCAGAATCGACGCCAACAGCATCGCGCCTACGACCACATCTTGCCAATAGGTCGATATGCCCGACATGGCGAAGGCGTTGTAAATCATGGCGATGAAGAGCACGCCCAGCATCGAGCCGAGAATCGAGCCCGCCCCGCCATTCAAATC
>DAOUJB010000351.1:0-5756 GCA_034423155.1 Anaerolineae bacterium
GCGCCGCCACAGCCAACTGATCGTGGATACGCGGCATGTCTTCCGCAATGGGGATGGCAGCCACATCATCGGCTTGTGAGCCTGCGCATCGCCATTGACGCCAGCCGCGCCACCGCCGTCCAGCCGACTGGCACCGAAACTTATGCCCTGCGCCTGATTCATGCGCTGATTCTTGCCAACGAAGGCTTGGCGCAACCTTTTCACTTTCGCCTTTACTTTCGTGATAATCCGCCGGCCGGGCTTTTTCACAGCTCCAGGCATGTCGAGCAAGTCGTCATCCCGCTGCCACGATTGTGGACGCATCTGCGTTTGGCTGCGGCGCTCTGGAGGCGGCAGCACGACATTTTGTTTGTGCCGGCGCACACGCTGCCTTTTGTCTTCCCCGGAAAAGCAATCGTCACGGCGCACGACCTGGGCTACAAGCATTTTCCCGGCGCGCACCCGATCAGGCAGCGGCTCTATCTCGATGCGACCACCCGCTACAGCCAGGCGCGAGCGAGCATCGTGCTGGCCGATAGTCATGCCACCGCTGATGACCTGGGGCGCTTCTATGCGACGCCGCGCCACAAAATCCGCGTGGTCTATCCGGGCGTGGAAGCTGCGCCGCTGGTCGCAAAGCCAGACGAGATTCAGGCTGTGCGCAGGAAGTACCGATTGCCGCAGCGTTATTTTCTGTTCTTGGGCACTTTGCAGCCGCGCAAGAATATCGCGCGACTCGTGCGGGCATTTGCGCAGTGGCAAGCTGCGATAGGCGACGAAGAAACGGCGCTCGTGCTGGCGGGCGGACGCGGCTGGCTCTTCAATGAACGCTGGCTGGACGGCGCGAGCAACCTGCGGCAAACCGGCTACATCGACGAATCCGACAAAGCGCCTCTGTTGGGTGGCGCGCTGGCCTTGGTTTTCCCCAGCCTGCACGAAGGCTTTGGCTTCCCGGTTGTCGAAGCGATGCACTGTGGCACACCGGTCATCGCCAGCAGCACATCCAGCCTGCCCGAGCTGGTCGGCGATTGTGGCATCCTGGTCGATCCGCTGGATACAAACGAAATCGCGGATGCCATGCGGCGAATCAGCGAAGACAAGAAGCTGCGCAGCGATCTCGGCGCGCATGGACGCATGCGGGCGCAGCGCTTCAACTGGGACGCGGCTGCCTTGCAGGTGCTGGATGCCTTCACCGAGCTGGGCGCGGACCTGCGCTAAAATCGGCGATTATGAGGGGCGAACGGATTCTCCTGGTGCAGCTGGCCGATATCGGCGATCTCGTTTTGACGACGCCGGCCATCGCTGCCTTGCGAGAAGCGCATCCCAAGGCGGTCATTGACCTGCTGGCAGCCACACAGGCGTTGCCGATTTTGCCTGACGGACTGGTGAACGAATCGCTGCCTTTTGACCGGGCTGGCAAGAGCGCCAGTCGCGCCATGTTTGCGCCTGACAACCTGCAACTGCTGCTGCGGATAAAGCGAAAACGCTACGACACGCTGGTTTTCTTCCACCATTTCACCTTGCGCGCGGGCGTGTGGAAGTTTCGGCTGATTGCCAGAGCCAGTGGGGCGAGGCGCATCATCGGCTTGCAGAATGGCACGGCGGGCTTCTTGACCGATTCGCTGCCTGACGAAGGCTTCGGCGCGCGGCATCAAGCGCAATACTGGCTGGATCTGGTCGGTTTGTTGGGCGCTTGCAGTCGACCGCGACCGGCTCAAGTGCGGCGGCAGGCGCATCACAAGCTGCGCGATTCGCTCGCTTCGCCCATCGTCGTCATGCATGCTGGCAGCGGCGGTTACAGCCCGGCGCGGCGCTGGGATGTGGGGCAATTTGCCGAGCTGGCGCGGCAATTACAAGAAAAAAGCGGCGCGAGCATCGTGGTGGTCGGGCAAAAAGACGACCGCGGGCAGGAACTTGCCGAGTCGTTGGAAAGCCCGCATGTCGATCTCACCGGCAAGACCAGCCTTCCGCAGCTGGCGGATGTCATCGCCGATGCCGACCTGTTCGTTGGCGCGGACAGCGGCATCATGCACCTGGCCGCAGCTGTCGGCACGCCCGTTCTGAGTTTCTTCGGTCCCAGCAATGCCAGCGCCTGGGGACCCTGGGCAATTGACGGGCTCTCGGAAGTGCTGCGCAGCGGAGTCGCTTGCAGCCCCTGCAGCTATGTCGGTCAGTCAATTGGCGCGCGCGAAGGCTGTGCCGCCCGCACCTGCATGAAATTGCTTCGCCCTGCGAGCGCCTTTGCGACCGCGCTGGAGTTGTTGGCTGGGCGCGAACCGGCAAGGACGACCACGCGGCCGGCCGAGCGCGGCGCAAACAGACGACTCAATGTGCTGGGCGTGCCGGTCGATAGGGTTTCTTACAGCGACTTTCTCGCCTCAATCGCAAGCTGGATAGACGTTGGCGGTGGCGCGCGCCAGGTCTGCACTGTGAATCCTGAATTCATCATGATCGCGCAGGGCGACCCGATATTTCTGGGCATTCTGCAGCGGGCGGCGCTGTGCGTGCCAGATGGCGTGGGCTTGCTTTGGGCTTGTCGGCGCAGGGGATTCGCCTTGCCCGAGCGGGTTACGGGTTCGGACGGCCTGCCACGCATTGCGCAGGCGGCCGCGCAACATGGCTGGCGGATATTTCTGCTGGGCGCAGCGCCAGGCATTGCCCAGCGTGCCGCGGCCGTCCTCCAGAAGACTTATCCGGAACTGCAGATCGTTGGCAGCTATGCCGGCAGCCCCGCCGCAGCCGAAGAAGACGACATCGTTGCAAGAGTCAATGCCAGCCGCGCCGATATCCTTTTCGTAGCCTATGGCGCGCCACGGCAAGACAAATGGATCGCCCGCAACCTGCCGCGCCTGCAAGTTTCGATGGCGATGGGCGTTGGCGGCTCGTTCGACTTTGTTGCCGGCTTTGTGCCACGCGCGCCCCGTTGGATGCAGAATCGCGGATTGGAATGGCTGTATCGGCTTTTGCGGCAACCCTGGCGGTTGAAACGCATGTTGCGGCTGCCCCGCTTCGTTTTCGCGGTTTGGCGAGCGACTGATGTACACTCTTTGACAGACGATACCAAACGAGCGAACAAGCATGTCGATGGCTCTGGCTGAATGCATTCCGCAATTGGCGGAAAAAAAAGTGTTGGTTATCGGCGATGTGATGCTGGATGAATATATCACCGGCACGGCAACGCGCATGAGCCGAGAAGCGCCCGTGCCCGTGCTGGAGTTTGAATCCAGGCGCTATATCGCGGGCGGCGCTGCCAATCCGGCGGCAAATATCGTCGCGCTAGGCAGCCAGGCCATCCAGGTCGGCGTGGTTGGCGCTGACGAGGCGGGTCAACGATTGCGGGGCATTTTGCAAGCGAGCGGCATCGACAGCGGCGTGATCACCTGCGCAGGGCGTCCTACCACCGTGAAGACGCGCATCCTGGCGCAGATGGGTCTGCGTTTCCCACAGCAGATCGCGCGCATTGACACGCTGACGCGCGCGCCCATCGATGCCGATACCGAAGCGCAAATCATTGATTTCGTGTTAGGACAGATCAGCACGGTCGATGCGGCGCTGCTATCTCATTATCATGGTGGCTTGCTGACGCCAGCGCTTGTCGGCCAGCTGCGGCGTTTGTGCGCGGCGAATGATGTGCTGTTGACAGCCGATGTCCAGGGGGACTTCGAGACTTTCGCCGGGCTGGATGTCATCAAATGCAATGCCGACGATGCCAGGCGGGCGTTGAACCGTGACCTGGCAAGCGATGCTGAATTCAGGCAGGGCGCGCTGGACTTGCACGAGCGGCTGGGCATTCGGCGGGCGACCATCATCACGCGCGGCGGACAGGGCGCGACATGGGCAGAGGCAGGCAAAGCAGACCAATGTCCAGCGCCGCGTGTCAGCGATGTCTATGATACGGTGGGGGCGGGCGATACAGCCATCGCTACCATCACGCTGGGACTGGCGGGCGGATTGTCGGCGCGCGATGCGGTCGGGCTCGCCAATATCGCCAGCGGCATCGTCGTCCGCCATCTGGGCAATTATGCGCCGACGCCCAAGCAGATGCGGCGAAGCATCCTGGCGACGCTATGATAGCGCCTGAACGAATTCGATCGTATTGCCATCGGGGTCGGCCAGCGATGCCACTTTGGCGCCTTTGTATTCGTCAACCGGGTTGATCTCGCTGCCATGACAAGCCAAGCCTCGTTGCATCGCTCTCTCAATATCGCGCACTGCAAAGCGCAACTGCTGCCGATTTTGTTGGGCGACCACGCCGGCGATTGCATTGGGACAGAGCGTCAGATCCAGCGCGCCGATCTTGCCGCCATAAAATTGCTCGTCGCCGATGTGCACGGTGGCTTTCAGGCGCGCGTCAAAAACGGCATTGTAGAAACGCACCATTTGGCGCATATTGGTTGTCGCAATGGTCAGTCCACTCAAGCGCATCATGTTTAACCCACCTAATCCTCAAGTTTTCTTCGCCACAGTCTGGGATATCGTGCGGCAGATCCCGCCGGGCCGAGTCAGCAGCTATGGTCAGATCGCTTCTATGCTGCCGCCCGCCGCTGATGCCGATCCAGAATCCATGCGCCGCCTTGCGCCACGCTGGGTGGGCACGGCAATGCGCAAATCACCGCGTGGCATAGCGATTCCCTGGCAGCGCGTCATCAACAGCCAGGGACGCATCAGCTTTCCCCCAGGCAGCCCACAAGCCGCAGAACAACAGCGACTGCTGGAAGGCGAAGGCATACGCTTCGACAGCAACGGCAAGGTCGACTTGCAGCGATTCGGCTGGCAGGGACCGCCCGAATCCTATTTGCAGGCACATGGTCTGTTGCTGCCGCGGCCTTTGCAGTGAGGGCAGCGGCTCGCGCAGCCTAGAATTGCACATAGCTGTTTTCTGCCAGCACGAAGCGATGGGCGTCGGGCATATGCGTGGCGGCGAATACGCGCGCGTTGTCGGCCAGCAGGCTGCGGTCGATGCGCCCGATGATGTTGCGAATCTCGCAATTCTTCATCACGATGCTGGCTTCTATCTCGCTGCCAGCAACCACCACATTGTCGCCCAGCGATGTATAAGGACCGATATAGCTGTCGCTGATGACCGTGTCTGCGCCGATGATGACAGGACCGCGGACGACGCTGTTGATGATGCGGCTGTTGCGACCGATCAAGACGCGGTGAGAAACTTCGCTGTCGCCTTCGATCTGGTCGCTGTTTTCGGGCGCGGGCGTATAGGGCAGCGCTTCCAGCACCAACTGGTTCGCCATGATGATGGCGTCTGGCTTGCCGGCGTCGATCCACCAGCCGTTCAATTCGTAGGACTGAACCGGGTGGCCATCGCTGATGAGCACCTGGATGGCATCCGTAATTTCCAGTTCGTTGCGTCCCGATGGTTTGATGCGCTTGATGGCATCAAAGACGGAGGCGCGGAAGAGATAAACGCCAGCGATAGCCAGATTGGAGGGCGGCTGCTGCGGTTTTTCGACCACGCGCACAATGCGCCCGTTTTCGATCTCGGCGATGCCAAAGCGCGTCGGATCGGGCACTTTGCCCAAGACCACGGCGGCTTCGTTGTCCGATTCTGCGAAACCAGTTAGCAGCCCCGTCATTTTGTCCTGGAAGATATTGTCACCCAGGAAGACAGTGAATGGTTCGTCGCCAACAAAATCTTGGCAAAGGGCTGTCGCATGCGCCAGACCGCGCTGCTCGTCCTGGACGATATAGCTGATATGCACACCCAGTCCGCTGCCATCGCCCAGGTTGGAGACGATCGGCGAATCCAGGCTGTTGACCAC
>DAOUJB010000352.1:0-11054 GCA_034423155.1 Anaerolineae bacterium
CGAGTTTTGCTATTGTTGATGCTGACTGTGGGCTTGTCCGGCGCGCCCGTTCTCGCGGCTGATCTATCTGTGGATGAAGATTGTACGCTCAGCCAGGCGATCGTGTCTGCCAACCTCGATACAGCGCAAGGCAAATGCACAGCCGGCAGCGGCAACGATACAATCACGCTGACCGATGACATACTGCTGAACGGCGCGGCGCTGCCCACTATAACCGCCGATCTTACCATTGATGGCGGTGACTACGCGATTTCTGCCGCCAAAATGAGCAATGTCTTTGTTATTGAAGACGCCCATGTCACCATGAGCAATCTGGCGATCATCGACGGCTTGACCGGCACGCGCGGCGGGGCTGTGCGGATTACCGGCGGCAGCATTACGCTCGAGAACAGCAGCATCGAAGACAGCGAGGCGCTCGACTCGGGCGGCGGCATCTATGCCAACGATGCCACAGTGACGCTCACCAACAGCACCATCAAGAAAAATGCGGCTGGGCGCGGCGGCGGCGCTGGCATTTACTTCGCAGGTACGCAGGCAGACAAAAAGCACAAGTTGACGATCACCAGAAGCGCATTTTTCAACAACGAAGCATCTCAGGATGGCGGAGCCATACATGTAGCCGGCGGCACAGTCCTTATCAAGAAGAGCGGCTTCCAGGGCAATTCCGCGGATGAAGGCGGCGCCATCGAAATCTGGAATGGCACGCTCGAGGTGCACAACACCACTTTCAACACCAACACCGCGCGTGAAGGCGGCGCTATCAACGCCGGCGCAGACCTGGTCTCGGCGGGATCGGTGCTGCTCGTGCACGATAGTTTCACCAGCAACACGGCAACCGAGCGCGGCGGCTCTATCGCCATGACGGGCATCAATGCCACCCTGAGAATCGGCAACACCTGGATATCCGGCACGCTGGACGACGGCATCGTGCACTGCGACCCCGGTGTCAGCCCCTACAGCATCCTGCTCAATTCAGCCAATTACATTCAGGACGACTCCTGCCCTGATCAAGAGACCGCCGCCGAAGAAGAAGAGGAAGCAGAAGCGCAATTGAGCGCCCAGACTGTGGAATCGGCCGCGGCGCAGACGACCGAAGACGATCCCGAGCCGAGCGCCCAAACCGCCGAAGACGAGTTGGCGGAACTCAAACTGAGCACACTGCAAGAAATTGAAGGCGTCATTTATCACGAGTTGCTGGAGGGCAACCCGGCTATCGATGCCGCCGACAACGCCCTTTGCAGGCATTTGGATGATCCGGAAGATGATGTGGTCGATACGCGGCGGCCCCAGGGTCCCGCTTGTGATATCGGCGCTTGGGAATTCCCGGTCGCTGGTGGCGGCCCACCGCTCGCACAGCCCGAGCCTCCGGAGACTCCCGATCCGCCCGATCCGCCGGATCCGCCCGATCCGCCCGATCCGCCAGAACCGCCCGGCGCGCCCGATCCGGCCGATCCGTACCTGTGCCCTGGCGTACCCGAAGGCTATCTGGTGCGCACCTACAGCCAGGATGTGCACTGTGAGCCGGTGGTCATCGCCGATATCGACAAGCATCCGCTGATGAATGCCGGCGTCGAGCAGGCCTTCATCATCAGCGGCGATGTCGCGGCGGGGGTCGAATTCTGCTTCAGCGGCGGCGGCACACTCGTCTTGGAAGACGACAGCGTCTCGCCAGCCCAGGCGACTCGGCTGCCGCTCTATGAATTGGACGGCATGCTCTGCGCGCATCTGCCAGGTCCTGGCAAGGTTGTCCATGTGGCAGAGCTGACCGACGACACGGCGATCCCGCTGACAAACTGCCAGGTCACCACCAGCAATGTGACCCGGCTGCGGGACGCGCCAGCTGGCAGCAACATCTTGGGGCTGGTGCCCTTCAATATCACCTTGTCATCGGAGGCGCGCACGGCCAACTGGTTCCAAGTCGAATACCGCGATCAAAGTGGCTGGATCAGCGTCGACCTGGTGCAGACCGAAGGCACTTGCGAATAAGCTGTCCGAGCGCCTGGCCAGGAAGAGCAGGGGCGATCTGTCTGGTCGCCCTCTGCCTCAAAATATCATGCGCGTGATTGGGGTATCGCATCAGCTTCAAGCGTCGGCACGATTTCACCTGTAGGGGCAGTTCGTTTAGTAGTTTCGTGTGCAGTACCTTGACGCGCAGCAGACCATCCGCTCTTTAGCCCATAACTCATGATGACCACCTCGTCGGCGACTTCCATGCAGCCGAAACAGATTGGCACGCTGCCGCCCGAGCGTTCGTAGATGGGCTGGACGCCCCGGGCTTGCGCATAGGCTTTGCCACCGAGTGCGCAATCTATTTGCTTGCGCTGAGAAACCGTGCTACGCTGATTAAATTATTCATGAGAGGAATCTGATGTTCTCCCAACTCGGCGTCGACTCCGGCTTCGTCTGGGCAATTGAAAGGTGGCTTGCGCAGTTTATGCCTGAAGAATTGACGTTGCCTTTTGCCTTAGGAATGTTGGTTGTGCTCTCAGTGCTGCTACTCACCGCTGTTTACATTCTGCTCGGTGACAAACCCTACCGATGACCGAAGATGCCGCGCGAGATCGGCTAGCTGTCGGCCAGGTATTCCGCCAGCGCCTGGCTCTGCGTCTTGATCGGGATGTAGGGGTCCTCCCGTACAACATCTCCTTATAATACGGGCGTCGCGCTATAGAAGAAATAAGACCAATAAAGTAATGAAAGTAAAAACGGACCACCGAGTTCATCGAGTTGAAAGAGTACACCGAGTGATTAATACCTCTGTGCTCTCTTTGCCCTCTGTGTTCTCTGTGTCGAAAAATGCGCAATTCTTTATTGGTTTCACTGAGACGCTCGAACCCCAATAGCGGACATGAGCATCGCCTGGCTGTCATAAGCCGCTACAATAATGTCTTGGCAAACTGCTGACAGCGAGGCGCGGCATGGCAAATATTGAGCGGGTAGAGACATTTGTTGCCAAAGCGGCGCTGAAAACGCCGTTTTACTTTTCGCAAAGCGGCTTTACAGAGCGCGTTGTCAGCCTGGTCAAAGTGACCGCCGATGATGGCACTTATGGCTGGGGCGAAGTCTACGGACCCCCGACCGTAGCGCGCGCGGCCATCGACTGGCTGGCGCCCCTGGTCATCGCTGCCGATCCGTTGCAGGTCGAAACCATCTGGAGCAAACTGCGCAACAAAATCGGCGTGTTTGGTCGGAGTGGCGTGCTTGTCTCGGCTGTCAGCGCGATAGACATCGCCTTGTGGGACCTGCGCGGCAAGCTGCTGGGACAGCCAGTCTCGGTGTTGCTCGGCGGTCGGCGGCGCGATCATGTCAAAGTCTATGCCACGGGACTCTACTTCACAGAAACTGCCGATCTGCCCGGCGCGCTGGCGGACGAAGCGCGTGGTTATGTGGCGCAAGGTTTCAAAGCCATGAAAATGAAGATCGGGCTGGGCATCGCAGATGATTTGCGACTGGTTCGGGCGGTGCGGTCGGCTATCGGCGCTGATATCGAGTTGATGGTTGATGCCAACTGCGCGTATTCGCTGGCCGAGGCTGCGCGCCTGGCACAGCTGCTCGAGCCATACAATATCGGCTGGTTCGAAGAGCCGCTTTCGCCCGAAGACTACGCGGGCTATCGAGAGCTGCGAGAGCGCACGACCATTCCTATCGCGGGCGGCGAAAGCGAATACCTGCTGGCGGGTTTTCGGCAGTTGCTGGCGAATCGCTGCGTGGATATCGCCCAGCCGGATATCTGTGGCGCTGGCGGATTGACCGAATGCAAACGCATCGCGGCGCTGGCCTCGGCTTTTCAAATCAACTTCACGCCGCACAGCTGGGGCACAGGCGTGGCTTTTGCGGCCGGCTTGCACCTGGTCAGCACGCTGGATGTCGTGCCGGGACGCATGCGCCTGCCCGAGCCGCTGCTGGAATTCGACCGCTCGGAAAATCCCCTGCGCGAGCATATCACCCAGCCGCGATTCGCCGCCGTGGACGGAACTGTGCCTGTGCCGACTGCGCCGGGCTTGGGTGTCGATGTGGATATGGATTACCTGTCGGCGCATCTGGTATGCACGCTGTTCCGCTAGCCGATATTCAGCGCGCCGCCGAGCGCATCGCCGACTCCACCATCCGCACGCCGCTGCTGCGCTTGCCTTTTGACGATGCGCCCGGCCAGATCTACCTCAAGCTGGAAAACTTGCAGCCCATCGGCAGTTTCAAATTGCGCGGCGCAGGCAATGCCATCCAGCTGGCCGATCCCAAATCGCTGGCGAAGGGCGTCTGGACAGCCAGCGCGGGCAATATGGCGCAGGGAGTCGCCTGGCACGCGCGCCGTTTGGGCATCCCGTGTCATGTGGTTGTGCCCGACCACGCGCCACAGACCAAGCTGGAGGCGATCGAGCGGCTGGGCGGCCAGATCATCCCCGTGCCTTTCGCAACCTGGTGGAACACGCTGGTCACCGGCGCCTTCGCGGGCTTGGATGGACTCTTCATCCATCCCGTCAGCGACCCAGCGGTCATCGCGGGCAATGGCACGATCGGGCTGGAGATCCTGCGCGATCTACCGGATGTGGACGCGGTAGTCATTCCCTACGGCGGGGGTGGGCTTAGCGCCGGCATCGCCTCGGCCGTCCGCGCGTTGAAGCCCGATACGCGCGTTTACGCCGCCGAAGTCGAAACCGCTGCGCCCCTGTCTGCCTCCCTGCGCGCGGGCGAACCGGTGTCTATCGACTATTCGCCCAGCTTTGTCGATGGCATCGGCGGCGCGGGCCTGCTGCCGGAAATGTGGAACATGGTCCGCAGCATGTTGAATGGTTCGCTGGTGGTGTCGCTGGACGAAGTGCGCGCGGCGATCCGCATGCTGGCCTTGCGGGCGCGGGTCATCGCGGAAGGCGCAGGCGCAGCCAGTGTGGCAGCGGCGCTTTCGGGGGGCGCAGGCGGCGGCAAAGTGGTCTGCGTGGTCAGCGGCGGCAATATCGACATGCAGACGCTGGCCGGCATCCTCCAGTCAGCCTGAGCCTATTCCGGCACGACAGCCAGCAGCGGCAGGTCCACATCTTCGCGGCGGCGCACGACAGCGCTTTCCAGGTATTCCAGCACGAAGACGGCTATTCCGCCGACGAATGCGCCGGCGATCAACCCGACCAGCGTATTGATGGTCACATTCGGTCTGGCGCGCACGGTGACGGGGTTGTCTTGCAGGCTGGCTTCGATGCGGTCTTCGCGGCGGGCTTGCTGGTTGAGGTCGTTGCGATATTGCACCAGCATCTGCCCGTATTCGGCGGCTACGCGCTGGGCTTGGTTCACATCCTGATGCTCGACATCAATCTGGATGAGCAGGCGGTCGATATCCGGCGCGATGCGCACATCGGCGCGCAATTGCAGCGGCGTCATGTCCATCTGCAGGCGGTCGATGACCTCGGCGGCGCGCAAGGAGCTATCCAGCCAGGCGACATGGTTGTTCAGCGTCTGCTTGATGGCTTGCGTCAAACCGAAGTCGCTGCGACTGGGCACGATGAGCACTTTCTGCGTCGAGCGATAGACGGGGTCGAGCGTGCGGCTGAAGAAGAATGCCGCGCCCGCAGCGATGATGGCCAGCAACAGCATGATCCAGCCGCGGCGGATGAGAATGCCAGCGTAGTCGATGAGATTCATACGCGTGATTTTACCATACATATGCCCTTAATTCTCACTCGGCCTCCTACGAAATCTGCGTAGGGGCGAAGCGGCGAATCGTCCGTTCCCTCTTCGCGCTCTTTGTGGTTCGCATTTCACGCTTCCATATCTATCACGATCTTCACTGCGCCCTCGTCTTGCAGGCGGTGCAGGGCATAGGCCTCGAATACATCGTCAAATTTGAAAGTATGCGTGATCATCGCCGCCGCATCGACCTCGCCACGGCTGATCCAATCCAGCGCCCGGCGCGTGCAGGCATGCTCAGGATCTTCCGCCGCCCCCACCATGCCGCGCGTGGCAATTCGTTTCCAAAACATCTCGAAGAATGGGAAGTTCATCGTCTCGAAGCGAGGCACGCCAAACCACAAAATGAAGCCACCGCTGCGCGCCATCTCGACGGCCAGGCGTATCGACTCTTCCTCGCCGGCTGCTTCAATGACTACATCGGGCAGCGCCCCGCCACAAATCTCGTGCAGAGCGTCCAAAGGCGACTCGTCCGCGTTGCAAATGGTGTGCGTCGCGCCGAAATGTCGGCTGTAGGCGAGCCGATACATTTTTGTATCCAGCGCGATGATCTTGTCCGCGCCCAGCCGCCGCAGCGCTTCGTTGAACCACAAGCCCGCCGAGCCCTGCCCGATGACCGCGACCGACTTGCCACGCAGATCCGGCAGCGCCTGGCAAGCATAGAGCACCGTGCCCAACTGCTGCGCCTGCACAGCGTGTTCCAGTTGTACATCGGCAGCCAACGGCAGCAGATAGTCGACCGGCGCGCGGTAATACTCGCACATGGCGCGATGATCAGGCGCAAGACACAGCACGCGATCGCCAGGCTGCACAGGGCTGGCGCTGGAATCAATCGCCTCGACGACGCCGACCATTTCGTGTCCGGTTTCGCCCGGCGCGGTGGGATAGCTGCTTTCGGGCAGGTGATGCAAATGGCGGATGTCGCTGCCACACAGCGAAGTGCGCAGGGTGCGAACGATGGCGGTTTCGGGCAAGAGGGCGGGCTGCGGCGCATCGACAAAGACGGGTTTGCCGCGCGCGATGATCTGTACGGCTTTCATCAGTTTTGGCTCCGGCTGCTGGCACAATGGCGGCGAGTATATCACTGAGCAAGTCCAACAAAGCGATGCAATATAGGGCGATGCTATTCTGATTCGAAATCTGTAGGGGCGAGACTTGTCTCGCCCACTATGTCGTCATTGTACATTTGGGCGACTCAAGAGTCGCCCCTACACGCGGCAGTCAGGGGGATTGAGAGGGGGTGTCGAAGCGGGCGAGTCATCGCCTCGCCCCTACACGCGGCTTTCGGGGGGGGGACCGAGGGGGTGCGCCGCAAATTCTAATGTACATCTGAGGCGCAAGTGATTACACTGCTGACGCGCAATTTGTCCGAGGGATCCGTCATGAGCGAAAAACTCACTTTCCAAGCCGAAACGCAGCAACTGCTGGATATCTTGATCCACTCGCTCTATACCGAGAAAGAGATTTTCTTGCGCGAGTTGATTTCGAACGCGTCCGACGCGCTCAACCGCCTGCAATTCGAGATGTTGACCAACGATGCGGTGCTGGACGCCGATGCCGAGCTGGCGATCCGCATAACGCTGGACGAAGACGCCAAGACCCTGACCATCAGCGACACCGGCATTGGCATGGATCGCGCCGAGATCATCGCCGGGCTGGGCACAATCGCCAAGTCGGGCGCAAAAGCCTTTATGGAAGCCATGCGCGAGCAGCCAGAAAGCGCCAGCGACATCATCGGGCAATTTGGCGTCGGCTTTTATTCGGCTTTCATGGTGGCGCGGCAGGTGGATGTCGTCTCTCGCTCGCACCGCCCCGATGACGAAGCGGTGATGTGGACAGCCAGCGGCGGCACCGACTACACGCTTGCGCCCGCCGACAAGACAGCGCGCGGCACGGATGTCGTCATCCATTTGCAAGACGATGCAGTCGAATTCGCCAGCGAGTTCCGCGTCAAAGATATCATCCGCCGGCATTCCGATTATGTCGCCTTCCCAATCTATGTCGGCGATGACGAAGAAGCGACCAACAAGCAGCAGGCTGTCTGGCGGCGCAGCCCGGGCGAATTGGAAGACGAAGACTACGACAGCTTCTACAAGATGCTGACCATGGACTTTGGCGGGGCGGCGCATCACCTGCATATCCGCGCCGATGTGCCCATGCAGTTTTATGCCTTGCTCTATATTCCCGGCTCCAGCCAGCCCAATATGTTCAGCCCGCGCAAAGACCCCGGCTTGAAGCTGTATGCGCGCAAGATCCTCATCGAAGAATACAACCGCGAACTGCTGCCCGAATACCTCAGCTTCGTGCAAGGCATCGTGGATAGCGAAGACCTGCCCCTCAGCGTGAGTCGCGAAAGCATCCAGGCTACGCGCGTCATGGCCAGCTTAAAGAAGACCATCACGCGGCGCATCTTGTCCGACCTGAAGCGCATGGCGAAGAACAACCGCGACAAATACCTGCCCATCTTCCAAGAATTCGGCGCCTGGCTGAAGCAAGGGCTGGTCGTGGAGAGCGACGATCGCGACGATCTGCAGCCATTGCTCTTCTTCCAGACCACGCACGATGACGACCCCAGCCAGTATCATTCGTTGGATGACTATGTCGGGCGCATGGCAGACAACCAATCCGACATCTTCTATATCATCGCCGATGAATACAGAAGCGGCGCGCGCAGCCCGCACCTGGACGCGTTTCGTCAGCGCGATATTGAAGTGCTCTACTTCACACATCCGGTCGATGCCATGCTGCCCATGGGCTTGCCAGAGTATAAAGGACACAAGCTGGTCAGCGTCGATTCGGCGGATTTGGACCTCGGCGAT
Source organism: Anaerolineae bacterium (assembly GCA_034423155.1). Classification (GTDB taxonomy): domain Bacteria; phylum Chloroflexota; class Anaerolineae; order Aggregatilineales; family Phototrophicaceae; genus UBA6055. The sequence goes on from DAOUJB010000352.1 coordinate 8,496, forward strand.
ATCGGCGAAGTAGCAGAGGCGGATGCCGCTGCGCGCGAATCGCTGGCTGGCGACGCCTTCGCAGACCTGAAGAGCCGCGTCCAGCAAACCCTCGGCGAGCGCATCAGCGATGTGCGGGAAAGCAGCGCGCTGGTCGACAATCCCGCCCGCCTGGTCAGCGATGACGAAGCCAGCAGCCGTCATATGTACCGCATCAATCGCCTGCTGGACAAGGAATTTCAGCTGCCAGTCAAGTCGCTGGAATTGAACGCGCGTCATCCATTGATGCACAACCTCAGCGGCATGATCGCGTCTGGCGGCGATGATGCGTTGGTCGAGGCTGTGATCGAGCAGGTCTTTGAAACCGCGCTGCTGCAAGACGGCATCCACCCCGACCCGTCCAGCATGGCCCAGCGGCTGACTCTGCTGATGCAAGCGGCGACCGGGTCGGCGAGCAGCAATTTGGACTTCGCTGGCGTGAAAACGGCGATCAGCGAGCCAATAGCCGCAAAGTCGGCTGCGATCGACTCGAGCGACCTGGATTTTGGGGATGCCGAAGTCAAACCAAGCGGCGACAGCCAGGACGAGCTTCAACAATAAGGGGCTTTGACGCAGCTTTTTCGAGGCTGGTTGGCGCTGCGCGAAATTGCGCAGTGAATATGTTAGTATCGCGTGGCAGCTTACTGAAATTCGTGGCAGCGTACAGGGAGAACGCCGTTGGCCGGGCACGAAGCGACAGATTCCCAATCTTCATCTGAAAAAGCGCAGTTTGGAAAGCCTGTATCGATTATCCGTTCTGAAGGCCGTCCGACCGCGATCCATCTGCAATTGCAATTTCAGAGGCCAACCGGCCTGAAGTGGAATAAAACAGAGAAATTGTTCTTTTTCGCGATTGCTGCGATTTGCGGACTATATGGCAATTCGATCTGGCAATTTGAGCGAGAATTCGATAAAGGCGCGTTTTGGCTGTGGGCGGCATTCTTCATCTGGCTATTCGCGGAGGCTCACGACAACCGGACGCGCATCGTGGCTTGGTGGTCTCGGCATGACAGACTGGCGAAAGTCCGTTTGCTGTCGCGGATGTTGCCGCTGGGCATCGGCTTGTCCGGCGCATTGCTGCTGGTCGATTCGATGTCGGCGGAAAGCGAAGCCGCTTTTGGATTGATCGAGGTCGCTTTTAGCCGCTTCGCGCTGGCGCTGCTGCTGTGGGTCGCCATAGAGGCCGTTGCCTGGTGGGTCCGCCGCCGGGCGAGCGCCGACTCCCGTTTTGGCGGCTGGATCGCGTCGCGGGAGCCGGTGGAAGTCATCACAGAGCCGAGGCCGGCAGAAAACCGATCTCGCGTTCAAGCAGGCGCGGAGTTATTGCAGCGAGAGTTCAGCAAGGCTCGGATCGCGTTGGTCATTTTGGCGGCGATATCGAGCGTGGCGCTTTGGCAAGACGCCGACGACAACCTGGTCGGCGGCACGACGATTGTCTTGTGGTTCATCAACGCCGGGCTCTGGGCATCTGTCTTTGCGCCTGCGGGTTGGGATCCAATCGCATCTTCGCGCCAGAGTCTGGAGGCATTCCGTCGCTTTCGATGGACGAAGCACAAGGGCGTTCTTCTGGCTTTGGGGCTGATTATGATCCTCGCAGCCAGCTTTCGGTTTACGCAACTGCATGAAATCCCGCGAGAAATGTTCGTCGATCATATTGAGAAAATCCAGGATGCCTGGCGCGTTTCTCAGGGCCAATTCCATATCTTTTATCCGAACAATGGTGGCCGCGAACCAATTCACATGCATTTGATTGCGCTGCTGGCAAGGCTTCCAGGCTTCGGCTTTGACTTTTTCACGCTCAAGTTTTTGTCGGGCATCATCAGCCTGCTCACCTTGCCTTTCCTGTACCGTATGGGAATCGAATTGTTTGGCGAGGAGCGCCGGGAATTGGGAATCGCTGTCGGATTGATCCTCACCGGCTTGGTCGCGGCGAGTTTTTCGCATGTGTATATCACGCGCGAGGGGCTGCGATTTGTGATGCCGCCCTTGTTTTCGGCGGTCTTCATTATCTATGCCGCCCGCGCCGCCAGGCAAAACCGGCGCAGCGACTTTATAAAAGCCGGGCTGGTGCTTGGATTTGGCATGTATGCCTATCAGTCATTGCGAATCATGCCGCTTGCGCTGATTGCGATAATTGCGGTTGCTTTGCTGGTCCGACAACTTTCCTGGCGCGAACGGGCGCGATATGTCTTTCATCTGGTGGTGGCTGGCATCGTCGCATTCATGGTGTTTCTGCCGATGTTCCGTTTCATGCTCATCTGGCCGCAGAATTTCTGGGAGCGCACGACGGTCTCCATGGCAGGCTATGGCATTCCGACTGGAGAGCTGCCGAGCGTGATTGTGGGCAACCTCAATATGCTTATGCGGAATATCCGCGACGCATTGCTCATGTACAATTGGCGTGGCGACTCTTTTGCGTGGCGGCTCGAAATTGAGTCGCCCGAGATGGACATCCTGTGCGGGACTTTCCTGATACTTGGCTTGGCGGCCTGGCTGGCGCGCATGCTGCGGTCGCGGGATCCTGTCATTTGGGCTATGCCG
>DAOUJB010000353.1:0-2034 GCA_034423155.1 Anaerolineae bacterium
CGATCAGATGACGCGCGCTGACCGGGGCCGGGCGGCGGCAATTCAATATGCTGCCTGCGGGCGCGCTGATCTGAATGGGACGAAAAGCGCCTTCGTTGTTGGGGATGCCCGGCGCCAGCGCAGCCATCAGCGTGTAGGTGCTATAGGCATGCGTATAATTGAGCACGACATTGATGCCGCGGTCGACCTGGGGCGAACTGCCGGCGTAGTCGACGCGCAATTCGTCTCCTGCCACTGTGATTTCGCAGGCGATTGTCAGCGGCGCATCGAAGCCATCGATCTGGATGCTGTCCCGGCAACTGCCATCGGGCAGGTCGCGGATGGCGGCGCGCACAGCAGCTTCTGTTCGCCGCAAGATGGACGCGGAGACCTCTTCAATATCGGGCAGGTCATATTCGTCCAGCATCTCGATCAACTTGCGGGCGCCGACCCGGTTGCCGACTTCCTGCGCATAGATATCGCCGATGACCTGGTCGGGCACGCGCACATTGGCGCGGATGATATCGAAGAGTTCCTGGTTGGCTTTGCCCGCTTTGAAGAGCTTCATCAGCGGGATGGCCAGGCCTTCTTCGTGCACCGAACGCGCATCGCCGCCCATGGTCGCGCCGCCGATATCGACCGCGTGGCAGGTGCTGGCGAAAAAAGCCACGCCTCGCCCACGATAAAAGACCGGCGATACGATGGTCAGATCGAAGAGATGTCCGCTGGCTTCCCAGGGGTCGTTGGTGATCAGGGTGTCGCCGGGCTGCAGCGAGTCGATCGGATGCTGCGGCACGATGAACTTGCGCACGCAATTCGCCATGGTGTTGATGTGCCCGGGCGTGCCGGTGACCGACTGCGCCACCATGTTGCCAGCCCGGTCGAATACGCCCGCCGACAAATCGCCCGCCTCGCGCACAACAGTCGTGAAGGAACTGTGAATGAGCGCGGCCGCCTGTTCGTCCACGACCGAGATGAGCCGCCGCCAAATGACTTCCAGCGTGATGGGATCGATCATGAATTCCCCCAAATCAGTTGTTCTGTAGGGGCGAGACTTGTCTCGCCCGTCAAAATCCCAATTTCGCGCGGTTGGAGTGCGCAGCACATCTGAGATTGTACAATCAAGTAAGGTTGAAAGAATCGGCGTTGCCCTTTCCATGTCACGGGCGAGTCATCGCCTCGCCCCTACCATGATGCACGACGCGGGCGACATCATCCCCCCGACCCGACGGGGGGACCGAGGGAGAATCAGGCATCCCGCGTCAGCAGCAGGCAAGCGCCATCGGCCAACTGCGCCGACCAGCTCGGCAGCGCTACAGTCGTCGATGCCGCTTCTTCGATGATCAGCGGTCCCCGCGCAGACCAGCCGGCTGCCAGTCGCTCGCGGCGATACACGGGGGTCGGCACAGGGTCGGCATCGGGAGAATAACGCACGGGACGCAAGTCCACCGCTTCGTGTTGGCCGCTGGTGGGCGGGGGCGGGCTTTGCACCTGCGGCTGCGGACCACTGATGAGCACGCGCCAATTCACAGCTTCGATAGGCACGCCTTCCGCCAACTGCCCATAGAAAGCGCGGTATTCGTTTTCAAAGACTTCTCGCATGCGCTGGATGTGCGCGCGCGTCAGCGTCTCCATGGGGAAAGGCACGCGCACTTCGTAGCCCTGCCCGAGATAACGCATGTCGATATTCAGCTGCACGCGAATGTCAGCGGCGGATACGCCAGCCGCCCGCACAATCTGTGTTCCATCTCGCTCCAGCCCCTGCAGAATGGCGTTGAGCGCGCCCAGGTCGATATCGTCCAACTGGCGGACATAACTGCGCGTGAAGTCGAAGGCGATAGGCGCGGTGAGAAAACCAAAGGCGCTGCCCACGCCAGCCAGCGGCGGGATGATGATGCGCTCGATGCCCAAGCCCTCCGCCACGCCACAAGCATGCACGGGGCCTGCGCCGCCGGTCGCCACCATGCAATAACGCCGGATCTCCAACCCGCGCTCGGCGGCATGCACGCGCGCTGCGGCAGCCATATTCTCGTTGACCACTTTGTGCACGCCCCA
>DAOUJB010000354.1:0-4218 GCA_034423155.1 Anaerolineae bacterium
ACGCTGCTGTCTGGTGGGTATATGCGCATGCCGTTCGCGATAGCAGCATCGGGCAGGCTGCATTACAGCGCGTGATGGAGTTGGACCCGCAGTATCCGGGCGCGCGCGAGCTCGTGCAAGATCTGAATCTCATTGATGTGCCCCAGTTGACCGCCGATCCTTTAACGGCAGCGACGTCCGCGTCCGCACGGAATGTAGATAGCGACATTGACGATTGGGAAGATTTACAGCCGACCGTCGAAGAGCCGCAATCCGACCAGTCGTCGCGCATTGGCACCAGTGTGCTGGTCACAGCTTTGCTCTTGCTGATCGCAGGTGGCGCTTTGATCGTAACGGGCGTCGTCGATATCAATGAGCTGCTCGCTGGCATTCTGCCGACCGGACAACCTGCTTCGGTGGTCGAATTGGAAGGCGCGCAGCCCGGCGCGGGCGATAATTTCAGCATTGGCACCGCGGTGCCGCAGGAAGAAATCTCGCCGGCCGCGACTGGTCAAGAACAACTCGCCGGCAGCCCAGAGCCTACCTTGGCCGCCATCGAAGAACAGCAGGAACATCGACCAGACGACCCGACCGTCGCCGAGGTAGCCGAGCGGCAGGCCGAATCTCCGCGGGATGCAACCGGCTCGGCAGATAGTCCGCTCGTCGCAGCTACAGCCGATGCGTCAGAAAGCAGGCTGGACGCAGCGGAAGAGCCTGTGCAGACAGCAGGCCCATCGCCGACACCCGCACCCAGCCCGACGGTTGTGCCGCTGCCCAGATCCGAAAGCGACTTTGTCCGACGGGTTGCTCAGCAAATTCAAGAATTTGATCTAGATCCTGGGCTGGCCTTCCTGCGCGACTCAGACGCGGGCAACACCCTGGTCTTGCAAACTTGCGCGCTGCCGGGCACAGATTTCAATGCCAAGGTCGCATCCATTATGCAGACGGTGGTGACGCTGGCTGACGAGATTCCGGCCGAGCTGGATGCGGTTGCGGCTGGCCTGCTGAATTGCGATGCTCCCAGCGCCGCTCTGCGCATCATCGGGACAGAAGTGCGCCTGATCCGCGACTATGCCAGCGGCGCAATCGACGACCGGGATTTCCAGCGCGGGTGGAAGCAGCTGGGTTGAATCGGATATTGATTGCCCGTATGATACTGGTTCTGCCCGACGCCGACCGTCAGCGAGCCCAGTATGAGCGCGCCCCGAAAACTCGTAACCCGCAATCGCAAAGCCCAGCGAGACTACGATGTTCGCGATCGTTACGATGCTGGCTTGGTGCTGATGGGTTCGGAAATCAAGTCCATCCGCAATGGCAGCATCAATATCGGCGATGGCTATGTGCAGGCGAAAGACGGCGAGTTGTGGCTGGTCAACATTCACATTGCGCCCTACAAAGACGCCCGCAGATTCGGTCACAGCGACCCGCGGCGCCCCCGTAAGCTGCTGCTGCATCGGCGTGAGATCAACCGTATCATCAGCAAACTGCGCGAAGGCGGCATGACAGCCATTCCGTTGCAAGTTTATCTGGAGCGCGGACGCGCCAAGGTCGAGATCGGCGTGGCGCGCGGCAAAAAACGCTATGACAAACGCGCCGACCTGGCAAAACGCGATGCCAACCGCCAGATCGAGCGGGCGCTGAAAGAGCGCTAGCTGCCTGGCGCTTGATGAATGAGTCCGATTTGGCTACAATCTGCGCAGGTCCCACACAACACAATTGCGGAAGACAGCATGGCGCATGACCAGACGAGCAAGCCGCGTGTCCTTTCGGGCATTCAGCCTTCGGGCAACTTGACAATCGGCAATTACCTGGGCGCACTGAAGCAATGGGTGGCTGTGCAGCAGAATTACGACTGCTTTTATTGCGTGGTCGACCTGCATGCCATCACCAATCTCCAAGACCCGACAGAACTGCGCCAAAAGACGCGCGAAAGCGCTGCTATGTACATCGCCTCCGGCATCGACCCGGACATCTCGACCATTTTTGTGCAGTCGCAGATACCGGCGCATGCAGAATTGGCCTGGATACTCACATGCATGGCGCCGCTCGGCTGGCTGCAGCGCATGACGCAATTCAAGGACAAAGCCGGCAAGCAATTGCAGGAATCCATCGGCGCGGGCTTGCTCAATTATCCCAGCCTGATGGCGGCTGACATCCTGCTTTATCACGCCGAGCTCGTGCCCGTCGGCGATGACCAAAACCAACACCTGGAGTTCACCCGCGACCTGGCGCAGCGCTTCAATCATCTATATGGCGAGACTTTTACCATGCCGTCGGTGATGAATCCGCAGGCTGGCGCGCGCATCATGGGCTTGGACAATCCGACCGCGAAGATGTCCAAGAGCGAAGACTCGGACAACCACGCCATCTACCTGCTGGACGAGCTGCCGCGGGCTCGCAAGAAGATCATGCGCGCGGTGACCGACTCGCGCCGCGAAATCGGCTTCAGCAGCGATCCCGAGCGGGCCGGTGTCAACAACCTGCTGACGATATACCAGGCGATCAGTGGCGACTCGCGTGAAAGTATCGAGGCGCACTTTGCTGGCAAGGGTTATGGCGATCTCAAGCGCGATGTCGCCGATTGCGTTTTGGGGGCGCTGGAGCCACTGCAGGCGCGGTATCGGCAGCTTATGGACGAAGCCGGCTATCTCGATGCTGTCCTGCGGCAAGGGCGCGAGAAAGCTGCTGCCATCGCCGATGACACGCTCAAGCAGGCGCAAGAGCGGGTTGGTTTCTTGGCGGCAACTTGACGGCGTTCGCGGCGTGGTCTAGAATGCTTGCAGCCGCCCCATTCGTCTAGCGGCCTAGGACGTGGCCCTCTCAAGGCCAAAACAGGGGTTCGAGTCCCCTATGGGGCACAGCAACCCTCAGTCGGCAATCGGCTGGGGGTTTTCCGTTTCTCGGCGCGACTCCCGCTCGGATCGTGTGCAGCGCCAGTTGCGCCGATGTACAATACGCGGCGAACGAACCATGGAGGCGCGGGATGCTAACGCAAGAACAAGTACAGCAATTCCACGAAAATGGCTACCTGGCCGTTGACAAGCTGCTCGACTACGAACTCGACATCCAGCCGGTCATCGACGAGTACCAACAACTCCTCGACCAGCTCTGCGAGCGCTGGGTGGCGGAAGGGCGGCTGTCAGAAACCTACAGTCACTTGCCGTTCGAGCGCCGGCTGGTGGAGGCTTATCGCGCCGGCTGCAGCTATGAGAATCACTTTGATATCGCGCTGCCCAATAGCGGCGTCCAGCCCGACACGCCCATCCACCTGGGTCCCGCCGTGTTTGACTTGCTGCGCAGCCCGCGCATGTTATCGGCTGTCGAGTCGCTCATCGGCGGCGAGATTTACAGCAACCCCATCCAGCATGTGCGCATCAAACCGCCAGCCAGCGTCATCAACGCACATGACGAAAACCGCGCGCTCATCGGCCGAACGCACTGGCACCAAGACAACGGGGTGGCGCTGCCCGAAGCGGACGAAACCAACATGGTTACCGCCTGGGTCGCGGTGACCGAAGCCACGGTCGACAATGGCTGCCTGCAAGTGCTGCCGAAGAGCCATCGCGAAGGCATGTCCCTGCATTGCCCGACCACCGAACAACTGGGCATCCCGGAAGCGCTGATCCCGCAAGCAGAAGCCAAGCCCGTGCCGCTGAGTCCGGGTGGCGTGCTCTTCTTCCATCCCATGTGCAAACACGCTTCGCTGGACAACCGCAGCGATGCCTTCCGCTGGAGCTTTGACCTGCGCTACAACCCGATCGGCCAGCCAAGCGGGCGTCCGCATTTTCCAGGATTCGTGGCGCAGAGTCGGCTGAATCCGGAGATGGAACTGGACGATGTAGAAGAATGGGCTCGGCTGTGGCTGGATGCGCGCGAGCGGTTGGCGCAGGTCTCTGGCGTCAAGACGCACCGCTGGGATAGCGACGACCCGCTTTGCGCATGAACCTGCGCGCTCTGCACAGCGCATCGTCAGGCAGGAATGATAATAACTCGATAGAAACAGATGTATAAAGAGTTATAGTTGATCTTGTCTACGAAAATCCGGCGCCTGCGCTGCTCGACCAATGACATGCATGCGGACACTCCTCATGTCTGAGGCTTATCGCATCCCGGCGCAAAGCATCCGCAGCGAACTCGTCATCCGCAAGTCGCGCTTTTTGACGACTGTTGCGCCCGCCGCCACCGTCCCCCGCGCCCGAGAGTTCATCGCTGGCGTACGCGCAGAAATGCCCGAAGCCA
>DAOUJB010000355.1:0-2640 GCA_034423155.1 Anaerolineae bacterium
CGCCCAGACCCCCGACCTGCCTGTCCTTGCCGAGCCATATCAGCGTGTACAACATCACGCATTCGACGCAGTGCCAGCAGGTAGGCGCGGCCGGCATCGGCAATGCAGCCGTGCTGGGTTTGGGCTTCCGCGATGGCGTGGATGTCTGGGGCTGGGTGCTGCCCAATATGCAAATCTGCTTCGAAGGCGACAGCGGCAGCTTCCGCTTTTTGGATGCAGCCACCGCGCCGCGAGCCGTTTCGGAATTGCCGGCCGTGGGCAGGGACGGCATGATCTGCACGACGATCAACCGGCCTGGCACGGTCGCCTTGGTCAACGGACCGCCCGCGCCCGCCCCCAGCGCCACTCCGCCAGTCTATCAGAGCCTGAGCGGCTGCATGGTGACGACGGCATTCATTCTCAACTTCCGCGACGCCCCCGCCGGGGATGTCATCGACGCCGTGCCATACAATGTGACTCTGACAGCGCTGGAGCGGACGGACAGCTGGTTCAAGGTGGATTATCACGGCGCGCGGGGCTGGATATCCGCCGCGTATGTCGAGCCAAAGGGGGACTGCGGCTGATTGGGGTTTACCTGGCGGATTGTGGGCGACACAAGCATCACCCGTGCGACGCGCCTTCATGTTGCTGCGATTGCCCTCGATTGCTGGCAGCCGCGACTTGACAGGGCTACAAGAGATTTCTATACTCATTGTCAAGTTCAAAGCCGAAGTGGCGGAATTGGCAGACGCGCTACGTTCAGGGCGTAGTTCTCTTCGGGGAGTGTGGGTTCGACTCCCACCTTCGGCACAATGCATGACCCGGTTCCCGCGCCGGGTCTTTCGTTTTCTGATGTCCGCTTGGCCGAGCGATTGCTTGGAATTGCGCTGGCAGGTTTCTCTGCCTGCAATATGATAATGGGCATGAGCGAAATTGAACATTTTGACGCAGAAACAGCCGAGTCGGTCAGCGCTGAACTGCCTGCAAGGCCCGCAAGTGGCTGGAAGCGCCTGACCAGCGTTCAAATTATGCTGGCTGTTGCGCTGGCGCTGGGCTTGGTGCTCATCCTCAACTTCAGCGGACGCATCAGCCTCGACCGCGACCTGGGGCGCATCCACGCGCAATTCGAGGCAGAGATCGTGAGCCTGCAAAGCGAACGGCAGCGCTTGATCGTCCAGCTGGAATATGTCAAGAGCGATGCCTATGTCGAAACTTGGGCGCGCGATGATGGCAAAATGATCCGCGAAGGCGAAGTCTTGATCATGCCCAAAGGCATCGCCAGCGAGACCAGCGCGCAAACCGCCACAACCAGCCTGGTCGCTTTCGAAACGACCGCGCCCAAGCCCGCAAGTTGGCAATTGTGGTGGGCGCTCTTTTTCGACTCACCCTTGCCCGATACGAGCTAGGCTGATCCGGCTGCCGACTCGGTGATGAATGCTGGCTGGGCGCCCGCGTAGTCGATCACCCGCGCCGACACCCGATTCTCGCCGACTTCCAGCGCGGTGCCCGGGACTGCGAAAGCCACTCTCAGCACAGCCAGAGCAACGATCTCCCCATCTGCCGCTTGGGCGCTGCTGGTCAGCTTGCCGGCCAGGCTGCCATTGGCATGCACATTTGCCGGTGCCGGCACAAAAGACGCAAGCGCCACGCGAACCAGCGTCTTGGCGAGCCGTCCCCGGCTTTCCATGCGCGCGATTATCTCCTGCCCCGTATAGCAGCCTTTGCTGAAACTGACTTCGTCCCACAAGCCGACTTCCAGCGGGATGTACTCTGCCGAAAGCTCCAAGCCGGCCGGTCGTCCACTGCGGATGCGCAGGCTGTTGTAGGTCAGCGAGCCAGCCGGCCGCAATCCCTGCGCCTCGCCCAACTGCAGCAGCCGTCCATGCAATTCGGCAGCCCTTGCCGCCGGACAGATGACAAGCCAGTGATCGCCACTGATGGGCTTGCGCCGGGCCAGGGTTAGCGTGCCGAAGTCGCTGTCCACTTTTGCGCTGGCATACAGGGGCATCGCGCTTGAATCGGCGAAAAGCGCAGCCACGATTCGGCCGGCGCTGCGCCCATGCAAAGCGAATTGCGCTGTTTGCGCGCTCTGGTCTTCGACTGTCACCTGGTCGCCGAAGAATATGCTGCGCCGCAAATAGGCTGCCAGCGCCGCGCCCTGACCCGCCTCGCTGATCAGCAGCAGCCCAGCGTCCGTGCGCAGGCAGAGCGCTCGAAACAGAATCCGCGCATTGGCATTGGTGAAGATGGTCGGCGCGCCTTGTCCGACCGACAGGCTCAGCAAGTCGTTGGTCGACATGCGATTGGGCAATTCCAGGTTGTCGCGCCCGCGCAGCAAGATGCGCCCCTCGTGCGAGCGATCCAGCAGAATTGCGCCGCTCTTCGCCGCTGCCAGCTCGGCGGCCCCATCGCCATAATCCAGCGGGATCTGGTCTGCTGCCAGGCGAGCGCCCAGTGACAGGTGCTGCTGCGAAAGGGCTGTCATGCTATCGCCTCCTGCAGACGGCGCGCCGCCAATTCTCGATCGATGATGTGCCGGGTTGCTGCGATCGCGCTGGACAAGCGGTCATTGACGACGATGTGGTCGCAGCGGCTTTGATAAGGCAGTTCGATTTCTGCCGCGCGTTGCAGCCGGCTTTCGATATCGGTGATGGCATCGGC
>DAOUJB010000356.1:0-6920 GCA_034423155.1 Anaerolineae bacterium
TACAGCAAATTGGGCGGGATGCCCAGTTGCCGAAAAGACTCGGCCGCAGCTTCCAGGTGGGCTTTGCCGCCGCGCAGCGAGATCTGCAAGTGGCCCGGCACCAGCGCGTCAAAGTCGTGCCGCTCCATTTTGAACATGCTGCTGGCATAGGCATCGATGCGACAATCGTGGATATTCTGCCACAAGACCTTGCCGCCCCAGAAAACCAGATCTGCGCCCAGCAGGTAGCTGCGATCGCCGCCGCGCATGAGGAAGCTGAGGTGGCCATCGCAGTGCCCGGGCGTATCGAATGTCTCCAGCTGCAAGTTGCCGATCTTGACGACATCGCCTTCCTGCAGTTCGACATCGACAGGGCAGGGCGGCAGCGCATAATCGTCAGGATAGAAGTTGGCGGCTTTGGCGGCATCCAGCGCGACGGCTCGCTCGTCGCCCGTGCGGATGGCGGGTGCGGCAATCGCCGAGGCGTAGACTTCGCAATCCAGCCGTTGATGGGCTTCGGCTGCGGCGCCAATATGGTCGCAGTGATAATGCGTCAGGATCAGCTTGCGGATTTTGCGCGGGTCGAGACCATCGCCGCGGATGTTGTCCAATATCGTATCGAAGTCGCCCGGCGCGCCCATGCCCGGATCAATCAGCGCCAGTTCGCTGCCGCTGTTGAGTACGAAGACATGGCAGTCCAGATGACCGGACAGCCCAAATCCAAAATAACCGCCGCCGACTACATGCAAATCGCTCGTCAATTTCATATTCGCTGTCCCCATGCTCCGCTTCCCTTGCAAATAGACCGTATCCGCCAGCCTTCGTCAAGCGAATGGCTGGGCCACCATGCTATACTCCAGCGCGCGAAATAATGCGGAGGGTGCAGCAGATGATACGAGGCATCGACCATATTGTGATTGCGGGCGCAGAACTGGATGCGCTGGCGGACACATTCGCCGGCCTGGGCTTCAGCGTGGTCGGCGGCGGGCAACATCCGATCGGCTCCTACAACAAATTGATCGGCTTGGGCGATGGCGCCTATATCGAGTTGCTGTCCTTTTATCGCCACAGTCCCGATCATTATTGGTGGGATGCCGTCCATCAGCGCGGCGGCGGACTGATCGACTTCTGCATGCGCACCGACGACATCCGCGGCGACTATGCCATCTTCGAGTCGCAAGGCGTTGACATGAGCCCGCTGGTCGGTTTGAGCCGCCGGCGCTTCGATGGCTACCAACTGGCTTGGCTCAACAACGAAATCTATGGGCAATATCAAGGCCTGATCCCTTTCATCATCGAAGACGAAACGCCGCGAGCCGAGCGCGTCCCCAAAGAGCATACGCATGCCAATGGCGTAACCGGCATCGACACGATCACGCTGGCAGCGCGGGATCTGGCGCTGGTGGAACGCATCATGAGCGCGGCGCTGGGCGAGGCGGGCCTGCCTGTGCATGATGCCGAACTGCATGCCCGGGGAGTCGCTTATCAGGCGGGCGCGCACCAGCTGGAATACCTCTGTCCCATAGACGAGCGCAGCCCATTAAGCGCGCATTTACATGCGAACAAGCCGCTGCCCTGGCGCGTCCGCTTCAAGACAATTGGCGCGGCACGGTCTCTGCCGCCAGCAGCATGTGCGGGCGCGCGCATCGAATTCGTCTGAATTGGCTTATCCTAGTCGAAGTCCTTGACAACCCGCCCTTAGCTGACTGGCTCTGCGAAGAGCGATGGGAAGTGGCGCAGCGGGTCGCCTGGTTCGCGCAACAGGATCTGCTGCCTGGCTGTCAGTTCGATGTCCACCGGCGGCTCCACGCGTTTGGATGTCCAGGCCAGGGACGAGACGCAATACTTGAATAGCAGGACTCGCCTTTCGTGGTCGGCTCGCCAGCGGGCGGTGCCATGCGTGAGCGATTCCGAAAAGAGCAGCACGGAACCAGCCGGCATCTTCGGGATGGCGACATGGGGCGAGTCTTGAAAATTGTCGGCGATATCCTGGGGCAGACGGTAGTGGCTCTTGTGGCTGCCCGGGATGCAGCAGAAGCCGCCATGCTCTGCGCCCGCGTCGGAGAGTGCCCAGGCGACCACGATGAAACCTTCATATATCTGGTTGCTGCGGAACGCATAATACTCGCCCGGCTGCATGTTTGATTGCGGGGCAGACGCGCCATAATCGGCATGCAGCTTGAAATAAGACTGCCCCTTACGCATATACATGCCATATAGGCGATCCAGGCGAAAAGCATCGCCCAGCCGAAAACGCAGCACCGGCAAGATGGCGGGATGATCCAGCAAATCGCAGAAAGGCTTGCCCCAGTTCAAAAAGCCTGAGCCGACGGGCCTCGCGCGATCTTTGAGCAGCTTGCTCTCGGGCGCATCTTCGGGCTGAATCAGCGATGAGCCCAGGGTCGGCGCGCTGCCGAAGCGTGGAGATTCTTGTGGCGGTGGCAGATTCTGCGCATCAATCAGACTGTTGAGTTCCGCCACTTCTGCCTTGCTCAGTGCGTTTTCGATCAGCAAGTAGCCTTGCAAATCAAATAGATACTGCTGAAGTTCCCGCCCATCCATATCCGCAACCTCGGCACACTCACGCGCTTGAACTAGCTGAAACATATCGCCAATTCAGACAATAGGCAAACCTCAGTGGCAAATCCGCGCATTTTGGCAAGCGAAGGCGGTTTGGTTATACTTTCGCTGAAGCAGCCCAGATCTTTTTTTGGCTAACAAGTCGCGATGCAAATGGAAGGAAGACTTATGAGCGAAGACAGAAAATACCCCGAATGGATGGGCAAGATGCGCGGGCTCTATGCCGATGAGTTAAAGGAATTCTTGGATGGGCCAGTGGTCGCGCGTATCGCCACGGTCGACAGCCAGGGCGATCCCTATGTGACGCCCGTCTGGCAAGAATGGGACGGCGAAGCCATGTGGGTCATCCCCAGGGCGAAAACCATCTTCGCCAAGCATCTCATTCGCCATCCGCGCTGTTCGGTCTCTTGCGCCATGGATAGCAGTCCCTATACGCGCGCGCTCTTTCGTGGCGGCGCAGAGATCGTCGAGGGTCCGGCGCTGATGCACGGCGAGTGGCTGGAGATCGCCCGGCGCATGGCTGTGCGTTATCTGGGCGAGCGCGGACCCGAATACCTCGAGCCGTCACGCGTGCGTCCGCGTTACCTGGTCAAGATCGTTCCCGAAAAGACGATAACCTGGGAAGGTGTGGAATGGGCGGCGAAGTACCTGGATGACTAGCCGCTGGATCAAGCGCCGATGACATTGGCAAAGCGCAAATCGAGGCTGGCTCTTTCGCGCGATAATCGCTGGCGGCTGCGCAAATTCGTGGCCGATTATGGCGTCTATATCGCGCTGGCGATTCTGCTGCTGGTGGCGGCAGTGCTGACTCCCAAGCTCTTCGCGGTCGATACCATCGCCGTGGTCATGCGCCAAGCCTCACAATTGGGCATCGTGGCTATCGGGCAGACGCTGGTGCTGCTGGTGGCGGGCTTGGACTTGTCGGTCGGCGGCATCTTCATCATGACCTCGGTTGTCGTGGCGGAAGTGGGCAACGGGCGCAACGAGATGATCGCGCCGGCCATATTGGTCGCCCTGGCCTTGGGCGCGCTGGTGGGCTTGGGCAATGGTCTGCTGGTG
The DNA here is from genome assembly GCA_034423155.1 of Anaerolineae bacterium. Classification (GTDB taxonomy): domain Bacteria; phylum Chloroflexota; class Anaerolineae; order Aggregatilineales; family Phototrophicaceae; genus UBA6055. The sequence continues at coordinate 3,619 of DAOUJB010000356.1, forward strand.
ACCAAGCGGCGCGTCCCGCCTTTTGTCGCCACGCTGGGCATGCTGGTGTTGGTCAAAGGCGCGACGCAAGCCTACACGCGCGGGGTGCCGGGTGGATTCGTGCCCGAGGCGCTGGGCATCGTCAACCAATCCTGGTTTGTGCTGTCTGTGCCCTTGGCGTTGTGGCTGGGGCTGAACGCCATTTTCATCTTCATCCTGCGCAGCACGACTTATGGACGCCGCGTCTATGCCGTAGGCAGCAATATCGAGGCCGCGCGCCTATCGGGCATCTCCGTTGACGCCATCCGCATCTCCGTCTATGTGCTGGGCAGCCTCTTCGCGGTGGCGTCTGGCGTCGTGCTGACGGGTTATGTGCTCTATGTCGATCGTTTCATCGGCAGCGGGCTAGACTTGGATTCGATTGCGGCGGCGGTGGTGGGCGGCACAGCTTTCATCGGCGGACGCGGCGGTTTGCTGGGCACGATCGCGGGCGTGCTCATCATCCAGATCCTCAGCACCATGGTCGTGTTGCTGGGGCTGGATGTGGAAGTGCAGTTCATCATCAAGGGCTTGGTCATCCTGGGCGCGGTTACGCTCTACAGCGTGGCCAATGTTGAGGAATGATGACATTAGTTAAGGAAGGGAGGGCGATGGACGAAAGCGCAATCAATGCCAGACATTTTCGCTGGATACCTTTAGATGCAGAGAGGAAAACATCATGAAGAAGCTATTTACCCTGCTGCTGGCGATCTCGCTGGCGCTTGCGGTTGGCGCGGTTTCGCTGGCGCAAGACGATGAGATGAGCGGCATGAGCTTTGAATTCACCGAAGAGCAGATCGCCGCCTCGCCCTATTTGCAAAGCGTGCTTTCGCGCCTTGATCAAAGCTACGACACCAGCGAGTTCGCCAAAGATGGTCCCTACCGCATCGCTTTCGCGGCGCAGGGCACGAGCAATGCCTGGTCAGCCTTGATGGACGCGCATGCCTACTGGTATGTCGATCACCTGGGCGAAGATGTCGTCAGCGAGCTGCTGTATGGCGATGCCCAAGCCTCCGCCGATGTCCAGGTGCCCCAGGTCGAAGACTTGCTGGCGCAAGAGCCAGATGCGCTGATCCTGGTGCCCATGGGCGCGGCGGCTCTGTCTGCTCCTGTCGAGCGCGCCATGATGCAAGGCGTACCGGTGGTCTTGTGCGCCAGCGCTGTCGAAACCGACAACTTCGTCACCGAGGTCGGCACGAATCTGTGGGTGGTCGGCGCGAGCCTGGCGCAGTATGTGGTCGACCAGTTGGATGGCGAAGGCAATATCGTCATCATGACGGGCATCCCCGGCGTCACGACATCGGACATCATGGAAGAAGGCGCAGATGCCGTCTTCGCCGCCAACCCGGGAATCAATGTGCTGGATAAGCAGCCGGGCTTCTGGTCGCCCGCAGACGCCAAAGGCATCATGGAAACCTGGCTGGTGCAATATGGCGATGACATAGACGGAATCTGGTCGGGCGGCGCGCAGATGTCGCAAGGCATCATCAGCGCCTATCTGGATGCTGGCTTGGATATCCCGCCCATCGGCGGCGGCGAGTGGCAGAATGGCTTCCTGCGCCTGGCGCTCGAGCACGATATCAAATACCTCGCCTGGCAGTATCCCAACGCCATGATCACCATGTGCATCGATGCCGCGCTGCAGATCTTGGCTGGCGAACCGGTCCCGCGCTTCATTGACTTCTCCGGCGTCATCCCCAACAGCGAACCATTCACCGATGTCGAGGGCGCGGAATACTTCCGCGAAGACTGGAGCGACGATGTGCACGGTCCTATCACCATGCCTGACGAGAAGCTCGAAGAACTGGGCTTCAAAGTCATGGACGACAGCGGTTAGCGGGTACGCCTGCGAATAGCATTGCGCCGGCGAGGGATTGCATGAGCCAACCCATTCTGGAGATGCGCGGCATTTCCAAATCCTTCGCTGGCGTGCAGGCTCTAAGAGATGTGTCTTTTCGCTGCCAGGCGGGCTTGGTCTATGGGCTGGTTGGCGAAAACGGCGCTGGCAAATCCACCCTGATGAAGATTTTGGCCGGCGCATACAAAGCCGATGCCGGCGACATCATCTACAAAGGGATGCCTCGCCAAACCGCCTCGACCGGCGACATCATCGCCAGTGGCATCAGCATCATCTATCAGGAATTGGCGCTGGTGCCACAGATGTCCGTTGCCGAAAATATTTTCCTGGGCCGCGAGCCGCGCACTTCTATGGGCATCCTCGATCTCGGGCGGCTGCACGCGCGCTCGGACGAACTGCTGGCGCGTCTGGGGGTGGCGCTGGATACCCGCTTGTCGGTCAGCGAATTGACAATCGCCCAACAGCAGTTGGTGGAAATCGCCAAGGCGCTTTCGCAAGATGCCGACCTGATCGTCATGGACGAACCCTCGGCGATCTTGGCTGGCAGCGAGCTCGACCAGCTCTTTGACATCATCGCCGCCTTGAAAGCGCAGGGTGTGACCATCGTCTACATCTCGCATCGGCTGGAAGAAGTTTTTCGCATCGCCGATGAAGTGACTGTGTTGAAAGATGGTGAAGTGGTCGACAGCCGCTCAATCGACCAGCTCGACCGACCCACGTTGGTCAGGCTGATGGTCGGGCGCTCGCTGGACGAGATCTTCCCCCAGACCGACCACGAACAAGGCGACCTGGTGCTGTCTGCCGACGACATCGCCACGGACAGCATCCTTGACGGCGTCAGTTTGCGGCTGCACGCAGGCGAGATCTTGGGCATCGCCGGCATGGTGGGCAGTGGACGCACGGAGTTGGCTCGCGCGCTGTTTGGCGCAGACCCCTTGACGCGCGGCGAAGTGCGGCTGGTCGGCGTGTCGCCGCAATGGAAGAGCCCCTCGCAAGCTATTCGCGCCGGGGTGGCGCTCGTGCCCGAAGATCGCAAATCGCAGGGTCTTTTCACGGCGCTATCGGTGCGCATCAATGTGACGATTCCCATTCTTGCGCGTCTCAGCCGGCTGGGCATCGTGCGTCGCCAGGCTGAAGAGCAGGTTGTCGAAGACGCCCGACAGCGCCTGTCCATCGTCATGACTTCGCCAGAGCAAGAGACGCAATACCTCAGCGGCGGCAATCAGCAGAAGGTCGTGCTGGCGAAGTGGCTGGAGACCGCGCCGGCCGTCATCATCCTGGACGAGCCTACGCGCGGCGTCGATGTCGGTGCCAAGTTCGAGATCTACAAGCTGATGCGTCAGCTCAACGACCGCGGCATCGCCATCATCATGATTTCGTCCGAACTGCCAGAGATCATCGGCATGAGCGACCGCATCCTGGTCAT
>DAOUJB010000357.1:0-4251 GCA_034423155.1 Anaerolineae bacterium
GGCGACGCCGGGCACGCCGCCCATCAGCACGCCGCGTCCGCCATGTGGCGCTTCCAGATGATGCGAAATGACCTGCGCCGCCATCCGCCCCGCTACTTCGCTCATGGGCTCCAGCAGAGGCAGTCGACCGCGCGCATCGCTCACCGTCTCATAGGCAACTGCTGTCACCTGCTTGTCCAGCAGCGCGCGAGTCAGTGCTCCCTCTGCCGCCAGATGCAGGTAAGTGAAGAGGATCAGCCCCGGGCGCAGGCGATCGTATTCGCTGGGCTGAGGCTCTTTGACCTTGATGACCAGGTCGGCGCGTTCCCATACTTCATCCGCCGATGCGAGCAGCGTTGCGCCGTGGCTGGCGTATTCGCTGTCCGCGAAGCCGCTGCCCACTCCCGCGCCTTGCTGCACATGGACTCGATGCCCGCGCTGTACGAAGTCGCTGACTGCCGCCGGTGGCAACGATACCCGCCGCTCGTCTCGTTTGATTTCTGCCGGGATGCCGATGTTCATGATAGGACTCCTGCGCTTGCTCGCCTCCAGTGTAGTACATGATGTAGGAAAAAGTCAAGTAGGTTTCGTACAATATGCACGAATCGCTCTTGACGCAGAGGCTCGGTTAGGCAACCCCTCCCCCAGCCCCTCCCCGTCAGGACGGAGAGGGTAGCCAAAACTTGCCTCCCCCTGACCTGTCGGGGGGACCGAGGGGGGTGATCAGATCAAGAAGCGCTCGTAGCTGCCATCGGCGGGCGGACCCCAAACCGACCAGAATTCGCCGCTGGACGGGCACATGATGGCCGCGCCGCAGCTCTCTACATGCATGGGCGGCTGGGGTCGTGCGCAGATCGCCACTTCGTCGCGGGTGAGTGCCATCAAGTCGTCCAGGCTGGCTGCGGGATTATCCAGCAATTCCTGGGCGCGCCGTAGACGATTGCGCGAGCTGGCTTGCGACTCGGGCGGTCGTTCCCGCTCGATATCGATATTCTGCTGGATGAGGCAGTGGTTCGTGTGGATGATGGTTTCGGCCTGCAGCGGGCGGAGGTGCTGGCGCGTGGACATGGCTTCGACTTCGTAACCGCGCCCGTGCTTGTCCATCAGCATATAATTGTGCGCGCCGGCCAGATTGGCTTCGGTCAGGCATTCCAGCGCTGCTTCGATAGTCGTCTGCCCCAAAATCTTGCGCACGACGAAGACCCAAGTGACGCCGATCTGGCCGTCAGCCGCCATCAGATTGTTGATGCCCACGCAGATGCCCGCGCTGTTCATGCCGATCATGCCCACGCAGCCGGTGATAGTGAAAGCCAGGAAAGCCGGCGCATCGTCCGGTTCGCCACGCAGCAAAATGACATAGGGCGTCGCCGAGGCGTGCATATCCCAGGTCTGCCCAAAGTAGCCGACTCCCGCGGCGCTGCGACAGCCCGGCAGCATAAAAGCCGTGCAATTGTCGGCGGCTCGCGATGTCGGCGCGGCAGTCCCGCCGCAGTTGTAGACGACATCAATGAAGTCAGTGAAGCCGTTGTTGATGACCAGCTCCGCCAGGCTCAGCCCGGTCGCATCGGCCATGCCGCGCAGCTCGTCCATCAGCTCGGGCGCATAAGCGATATGCTCATCGACGCAGGCTTCTGCCAGGTCAAGCACGGCTTCGCGCGTTAGGCTGCGGCCCGTCCATTTGGCGTCCATGCACAGGCGCACGCGTTCTTCGGTGAACATGTGGATCTCGTCATGGAAGCGCTTTCCATGCGCGAAACCCATGGCGTAGGGGCTGCCTTCCAAGTGCACTACCCGTATTCGACTCATTCTCGACTACCCTATGAATCCATCCCAAATAGACTATAGCGACTACTTTACGAACTTGCGACAAGTGTTCCCTAACAGTCGTAACTAGATCAATACTTGGTCTAAATGCCAAATAACAATGCCAATGAGATTGTGCAGAATATACAAATATAACAGAGGTCTCAAGTATTCATGCTTCAATGAAAATGAAAATACACTTGGCTGGAAAGGAGGATCCCGAAGTGAAATAACTGTCCATAGAGATTATAGGCTGATAGGAGGATTGATAATGAAACGCATAATTCTGTTAATCATTTTCGTGGCGTTGCTGCTCCCGACAGCCGCAGTAAAAGCGGAGACGGAGTCAGTTGATCTGTCAGCTGATGCTTCAACTCGTGCCCAACAAGCAATTGCGTTAGCAGAAGCTCGCGGACATGATGTTGAGGTAACTGTCTCAGATTTAGCGGCTTCAATCACTGAACTGGAGAATCCGACCTTCGCCGTCGCAACAGCACAATCGTACACGACGAGTGCTCAAGGCGTTAAGCAATATAAGTGTAAATCGTCTACGAGCGGAACGTTCACGGGTCTAACAGTTAACTGGTGGGCATACGCTAAAGTTGTCAATGGCCGCATACAAGGCGATCCGTACGATGAAGGGTTTAACCACTCGTATTACGGTGTTCCTGGGTCTTACGCGGTCGTGACAGGCAGTGTAACTGCTTATACCAATAACGGGGGACGCAGAATAAGGCTTGACATGAATGGGACAGCGTCCATTTGGTTTCTCGAGATTCATATCAGTACAATGTCGCTGAACCTGACATGTTCCAAGTCTGCTTAAGGAGTGACTAATGCCAGATCTATACACAGTTGAACTCCTGATACTGGCGGTAATTGCTGTCTTTGTGGCGATTGCCTGGCTAATTTTCAGACGGTTCTAGCCGAAGAAACAACGACAGAGCATAGTTCAAAAAATGGCACGGAGTTTCCCTTTTCTGTGCCATTTCCTATTATTGCTACGGCAATGCGCAAACCGCGTGAATCTCCCGGTCAGTCTGACTTTCACAGCCGCCTCTTTCATCAGATTGTCTCCCTGCGATGCTCAAGCCTTTTGAGCACCGTCATTAGCTTACACCTTTTCCATCTCCGCGCGCACGGTATCCAGCAGGTTGTCGGCGCGGATCTGCGCCAAGGTATAGCAGGGACCGCCAAGCTGGTCGGCCAGGCGCTGCGCCAAACCTTGGTCAAACGCCACATGCTCCATGTTGATGGTGACTGTGCGGATGTCGGCTTCGTGAATCCTGCGCGCGATGGAATGCGCTTCGTCTTGCGGGGAAACCGTGTCGCTGATGCTGACATTGCCAGCGCCATCGGTGAGTAGAATCATCATGGGCATGACATCGGGATTGAGATTCTTCTCGCGCATGACAGCTTCGTAGGTCATCAGCAAGCCAGCCGAAAGCGGAGTCTTGCCGCCGACCGGGATATCGGACATGGCTTCCTTCGCCAGCACGACCGAATTGGTGGGTGGCAGCACCAGCGAGGCGCGGTCTTTTTGAAAAACGACCAGTCCGACTCGGTCGCGGCGCTGATAGGCATCGGTCAGCAGCGACATGATGGCACCTTTGGTGGCTTGCATGCGTTCCGAAACCGCCATGCTCCAGCTGGCGTCGACCGTGAACATGATCAGGTTGCTGGCTTTACGCACGCGCACTTTTTCTTGCAGGTCGCTCTTGCGCAGCGCATACGCCAGGCCAGTTTCTTGCTTTTGCTCGTCGCGTTCGACCTGATGCGGGGCTGCCGCGCGCAGGGTGGCGTCGAAGGCGATATCACGCGGTTTTTCGCCGGCTTGCCTGGCGCGCACATAACGCCCGCGTTTGCGATCGGTGCGGGTTGTCGAGCGCCGCCCAGACTGACGACGCGTCATCCTGTCCAACTGCGTGTTCAGCTTGCGCGTCTCAAACTCTGCCCGCGATTCGACCTGCTGCCCGCCTTCCCACCAGCGCGCGTCCGATGTGGGGAAGACATCTTGCGGGGCGGCTTCGGCCTGGCTGAGGTCTTGTTCGGTTTGTTCGCCTTCGCCGCTTACCGACTCACTTTTTTTTTAGACTGCGCGGCGTTTTCGTCGCTCTCTTCGCTGAATTCGCCCGTTTCTTCGCCTTCGCCGAGTTCCTGGCGCTTTTCATCAACAGCCGATTCGACTGAGTTGAGGTCGGCTTGGGCATCATTGAACGGACCGCGTTTGAGCCGATGCGGGATAGTCAGGCGGATGGCCAGCGTGATATCGCGGTCATTGATGGCGGTGCGGCCCTCGTAGGCGGCATGAGCGCGAGCCGCTTTCAAAATCACCAGGTCGGCGCGGTGGCCATCGATGCGCAGATCGCTGGTGATGCTGGCGATGATGCGCAGATCATGCGTGGTATGGGTAACTTCGTCGATGATCCTGCGGGCGGCGGCTATGCGGTCGGAAAGCTGCTGGTCGAC
>DAOUJB010000358.1:0-10726 GCA_034423155.1 Anaerolineae bacterium
GTCGAGATGGAACCGGATTACCGCTATGTCATCGAGCAGGCTGAACCGCCGCCGCCCCTGGATTCGAACGAATTCAACTTCCCGACCATCACCGAAACCGTCATGGACAACGGCTTGGAAGTTGTCGTGATCGAACAGCCCAACATGCCCATCATCTCGCTGGATGTCTACATGGCCGGCGGCTCGACCGTCCAGCCGAAAGACCTGGCAGGCACGGCGGGCATAACGGGATACTTGATCTCGCGCGGCACAGAGAACCGCAGCGCCCAAGACATCGCCGGCGCGATCGAGCAAGTCGGCGGCGCAGTCAACAGCGTCGGCGGCAGCGACAATCTGCAGCTTGGCGTATTCGCCCTGATTGAAGATGCCGAACTGGCTTTCGACCTGCTCGCCGATATGACCCTCAATGCCAACTTTCCCGATAACGAATTCGAACGCGAGCAAGCGGAATGGATTAGCAGCCTGGAAGCGGCTTTGGCTCAGCCCGGTACTGTCGCCCGCCGCATCTTCGACAATCGGCTCTACAGCAGCGAACATGGCTATGGCAATCTGTACACCGCCGAATCGCTGGCAGCCATCACCCGCGATGACATTGTCGCCTTCTATGAATCGCGCCGTCAGCCGGATAACGCCGTGCTGATCATCGCTGGCGCTATCACCACCGAAGAAGGCCTGGCCTACGCCGAGCAGCACTTCGCCGATTGGGAAGGCTCCGCCGAGGCCATCAGCTACCCAGCCCTGCCAGAAAACAGCGGACGGCAGATCTTGTTGGTGGACCGCCCAGGCAGCACACAAGCGACCTTCCGAATCGGCAATATCGCCATCCAGGGCGCCAGCATGGATTACTTCCCGGCGCGCGTCATGAACCATGTTTTGGGCGGCACCTTTTCTTCGCGCCTGGTGCAAAATATCCGCGAAGAAAAAGGCTATACCTACAGCATCGGCTCCGGCTTCAGCTACCCGGCCGATATGGGCTACTTCGTCGTTACTGCGGATGTGCGCAACGATGTCATCGCGGCGGCACTGGAAGAAGTCTTCATGGAGATCGAGCGCATCCAGACCGAGCCGCTCACAGACGCTGAAATCAACGACGCCCGCGAGGGCATTGTCGGCGAATGGGTATTTGGGCTGGAAACTTATCAGGACTTCGTCGAAGCCGTCGCATCCTACAAGATCCGCGGCGTCGAACTCGACCGCCTCAACAAGTGGCTTGGACACATCAAGGATGTCACCAAGGACGATGTTCTCGATATCGCCAACGCCTACATCCATCCCGAAGACTTCATCATCGTCGTGGTGGGCGATGCCAACGAGATTCAGGAGCAGTTGGAGACACTAGGCGAAGTTGCGCTGATCGAAGCTGAATAGGCGCGCCCTACCCCCCTCGGTCCCCTCAGTCTCTTCAGCGGGATTGGGGGGGGCGCTGTAATACCGTCGCTGGCGAATCACGCGCGAGTCAAGACATACCAGGCGCGTCCGGCTTCGCGCTGGAAGCCACTGACCACATAATCCGCTGCCAGCAGCGCCAGCATACTACTGCGCACCACCAGTTGCCATTGCTGCGCTTGGGTGATATCCGCCTTTTTCAACGCGCCGATATCCTGCGGGATTTCAATTGCATAGCCAGGAGCAGCCAGCGCCGGCGGGAGTTCGCAGCGCCAGTTGCGGGCATCAGCGCGTTTCAGCAGCATGGTCAGCTCGTCAGGTGGAGGATCGTTGCGCGGCGCATCCAGCTGCCAATGCGCTTCCAGGCGGTCGCTGGCCAGCCCGGCGTTGATGCCATCTTGCATCGCCCCGTAATGATTGACTTCGTAACGCCGCGCTGTGATGCCCAGGCGATTGAAATTGAAATTGGCATTGCCGCTCTGCAGCGGGTCGAATGTCCAGGCGATGACACGATAGCCGCGCGCCAGCGCCCATTCTCGCTGCGCCTGCTTCAGCCGATGACCGATGCCCTGCCCTTGCAAGCCCGGCAGAACCGCGGCCATATGCGACCACAGAAATAGCTGCTCGCCCCGCTGTGCCGCAAATCCCGTACAGAAACCGACCAGCTGCCCGTCCAGCGCTGCGCCCAGCACACAGCCGCCCGTGTGCGCAATGGCTTTCAGCGTATGCGGCGATGCCACCTCGATATCGGTCATGCGCCAGACGGCTTTCTGCAAATCGATGGTCGCGGAAAGCTCCGCCATGCTGCGCAGTTCGCGGATGTTGATCGCGGGTTTCATGCGCGAAAGTGTAGCCGATCAGCGCGCATTGGAGAATGACAAAACCACAGAAGTGTAACCAACCATGTATCGCGCAAATTCAACACAGAGGACAGAGAGAGCACAGAGGTTTATTCCACTCGGTGCACTCTCTAGACTCGGTGTACTCGGTGGTTCATTTTTTGTTCATTACGTTGATGGTTTCACTGAGACAGATCGTTTTCGCCTATAGTACGCGCGAGAAAAACGCCAGCATACGCCGCAGCATATCGGGCAGGTAGGCATGGGCGACGCCTTCGTAGAGCATCAGCTCCAACTCGTCCGCCGCGCCGAGATCGGCATAAACCGCGCGCGCATACTCCACGATCGCGTGGATGCCGCTGAGGGGTGAAAGCGGATCGCTGTCGCCGGTGAGGATGAGCTGGCTGCGCGGCGCCGTGCATGCCACGATATGCTCCATATCCAGCCCCGATGCCAGCATGCCCGGCACATAATAATAAATCGCGTGTCGGCGATATTCGCCCTGCGCGGCAAAGTCGGCATAGCGGGTCATCTGCGAGATAGGCGCGACCGCCTTGACGCCCGTGTCCAGCGCCGCCAGCCAGGTCGAGCGAGAACCGCCCAAGCTCATGCCGGCCGTGCCGATGCGACTGGCATCGACCTCGCTGCGCCCCCGCAAGTAAGCCAGCGCGCACAGATCATCATGCACCATCATTCCCCACAGCGTGCGCCCCTGCCACAAAAATTGCTTGAACAGCGAAGTTTCGGTTTCGCGCCCGGTTTCGCTTGTGCCGCCGGGTCCCTCGCGCTCGCGCTGACCAAAACCATAGGCATCGATGGCGCAGACGACGAAGCCAGCTTCTGCCAGCGCTATCCCAGGAGCATAGCCATTTTCGCGGATGCGCAGGGCGGCGTCTTTGCCCAGCGAGTATTTGCCACCGTGTTCGTGATGATAGAGCACAGCCGGCGCTGGATAGTCGATAGCGCGCGGCAGCAGCAGATAGCCATACACCGCATCGCCCAAGCCGTTGGCGAAGCAGAAATGTTCCAGCGCATAGGTCGGCTCGGCGCGCCTGGACAGCAGCTCGACCTCGGGTTTCATGGGCGCGGGGGTATCGCCCAGCAACTGCCACAGGCGAGCGCGCGTCGATTCGGCGTTGAATGTCGTTGTGGTCATGCACGCCCCCTGTGTTTCAATCCCACTCGATGACTATGCCCAGGGCGTTTCTGTCCCATTCCGCCAGGTGATCATAGGCTCGCGCAAAGTCTCGCCAGGCATAGCGATGCGACAACAAAGGCGCGACATTCACGCGGTCCGCCGCCAGCAGCTGCAAAGACAGCGCCTGCTCGCTGCGCTTGGTCCAGTAGCCGGGGCTGTTGTCGTGGGCGGGACGCGCGCTTTCGTGCCCGCCGATGATGCGCAAGCCTTTTTTGTGCACATCGCGGTAAAAATTGACGCCGTCACTTTCGCCGCGAGTACTGCCCAGCAACACGACTCGTCCGCCAGCCGCCGCCAGCTGAAATGCCCGCGCAACCAGTTGTGGCAGGCCGGTCGCTTCGATGACGACAGCCGGCGCAGCCCCGTCCAGTGCCCGCCGCACATCATCGTCAAGCGACTCGCTGCTGATGATCACAGCATCCGCGCCGATCTGCCGGGCGATCTCCAGCCGCCGCGCATCGACATCCACGCCCAGCACCGGCATACCGCCCGAAAGCTGCGCCAGACGCATGGCCAGCATGCCAACCAGGCCAGCGCCCAATACCAGGACAGCTTCGCCCAGTTCGATGCGGGCTTTGCGCACGGCTTGCATAGCGATGGCCAGCAGCTGAAAGAAGGCGGCGGCTTCATCGCTTAAATCGGCCGGAACAATGTGGCAGTCGCGGGCATTCATCAAGGCCTGCGAGGCATGGCTGCCCGTACAGGCGACGCGATCGCCGACTTGCAGCGAGTCCACGGCTGCTCCGCAAGTCAGGACTTCGCCGACGAAGCTGTAGCCGGGATACAGCGGAAAAGGCACATGGGTATTGGGCAGATCGAGGAAGAAAGCGCGTTCTGTGCCGGGGCTGATCAGCGTGCGCCGCGCCCGCAGCAGCACTTGGTCCGCCGCCGGCTCTGGCAGGTCGAATGCCTGGAGCGCGATCACGCCCGGCGCTGTTACGACCGCTCGCTGTCCGCTGGTCATTTCATGCCGGTGGTGGCGATGCCGGTGGTGATGAAACGTTGCAAAAAGGCGAAGACCAGCGTGATCGGCAGCAGCGTCACGACTGTCATCGCCAGCACATAATGCCACTGAATCTGCAACTCGCCCTGGAATGCGTTCAACCCGACTTGCAGGGTGAAGTAGTCGTTTTGGCTGAGCACGATGAGAGGCCACAAGAAGTCATTCCAGCGCCACATCACCGAGAAGATCGCCAGCACCGCCAGCGCGGGTCTCGCCAGGGGCAAAATAATGCGCCAGTAGATATGCCACTCGCTGGCGCCATCGATGCGCGCGGCATCCAGCAGCTCATCGGGGATCGTCAGCATATATTGGCGCAGCAAAAAGATGCCAGTGGGCGTGGCCGCGCCGGGTATGATGACGCCCCACAGGTTGTTCTTCCAGCCGATGCTCGTGATCACCAAGAAGACCGGCACCAAAATGACTGTGATGGGGATCATCAGAGTCGAGATGAAAAGCACGAAGATGGCATCGCGGCCTTTGAACTGATATTTGCTCAGCGCAAATGCCGCCATACTGTTGATGACCAGGGTGATGGCGGTGGCGACGCTGGTCACGATGATGCTGTTCTTCAGGTAGGTGAAAAAGTCGAAATTGTCCAGCTCAATCAGTGGATCGAGGTAATTTTCCCAAGCCAGCTTGACTTCTTCGACCGGCGTGCGCTGGCGGATGTTGACCTTGATTTCGCCGGCAGCGGGATTGGCGGGGTCGATCATGCGCGCCTCGATGCCCACACGGCGGATCTGCGCCATCTCTTGGGTCGTGCCATCTTCCAAAGTTACTTCGTAGAGCGGCAGCGCTTTGTCAAAGCCAGCCACCTCCACCTGGACTTGCTGATACGGCAGCAGCGGCGGCGGATATTTGACCAAGCCCGCTTGCGTTTTGAAAGACGATGCCACCAGCCACAGCACGGGACCGAACATCAGTATCGTGCCGACTGTCAGGTACAAATAGGTCAGCAAGTCGGAGGTATCGGGGCGGCGGCGTCCACGGCGGTTGGACAAGAATTGCGATATGGTCATGCGCTCGGCTGCCATGATGCGCGTCCTATGCCAGACTCGACTGGTTGCCCAGCCGCAGCTGTAACAGCGTCAAGACCAGCAGCGTGATGCCCAGCACCATGGATGCGGCTGCCGACAAGCCAAAAAGCTGAATTTGGTTGGAAAAACCGGTCGTATAAATATATTGCACGAGCAGTTGTGTGCGCGTGCCCGGTCCGCCGCCGGTGAGCACATAAATCTGGTCGAACATCTGCACAGCGCGGATCAACGCCAGCACCAGCACCACAAACATGGTCGGCATCAATAGCGGCATGGTCACAAAACGGAAGTCTTGCCAGTTGTTTGCGCCGTCTATGGAGCTGGCTTCGTAAAGCTCGGGCGGGATAGACTGCAAGCCAGCCAGCAGAATCAGCGTATAGAAGCCCATCAACGCCCAGACGCTGACGAAAACCACCCAAAACAGCGCCCAATTTGGATCCAGCAGCCAGCGCGTGCTTTCGCCGCCGAAGATCTCAACGATGGCATTGAGCACGCCTTCGTGCTGCAAAACCCACTTCCAGATCAAAGCGACCACCACCGGCGATAGCAGCACGGGATAGAAGAAGACGCTGCGAAAGAAGCCGCGCGCCACGATCTTGCGATTCAATACCAGCGCCGTCAGCAGCGAAAAAACCACGATGCCGCTGACCTGGAAGATCACGAACTGGATGGTGTTGAAGATGCCGCGCCAAAACAGGTCTTCCTGGCAGCTGTTGGGCGAAAGGAAATCGCCACAATGGAAGAGATTGGCGAAGTTGCCCAAGCCGATGAATGGACGGTCTTCGGGGAAGAGCTTTGTGCCGCCCGTCATGGCGTAATAAAAGTTGAGCAGCATGGGGAACAAAACAAAAATGCCAAAGATGAGCAAGTTTGGCAGTACGAAGAAATAGCCCATTTTGTCGATGCCGATGCGCCGCTGAATGGGCGTCAGCACGCTATCGACCACCGTGACCAGCAGCAGCAGCAGCGGGCGTGTGATCGGGTCGAGGATGCTCAAAAGGCGCAAGAGATTGCCTTTGGTCAGCCCCCCCATCCCCCGGCCCCTCCCCCCACTAGGAGGGAAGGGGAGAAACGAACTCGAAGTCGAGCGCTTCAAGTCCCTCCCTCATTTTGGGGGAGGGATTTAGGGTGGGGGCAATTAGCCCTGTTCGGCCAGCGCGGTATCAATATCGTCCTGGATGCGCGCGATGGCTTCATCCAGAGTCAGTTCGCCCACCATCGCCTGCGTGAGACGATCGCGAGAGGCGTTGAAGACCGTGCGGTTGTTGCCATAGGCTTGCAGGTCGAAAGCCGTCTGCTCAAGCGTGCCCACCTGCCCGACAAAGACGCCCAGCGAATCTTTCGCCAATTGCAAGTCGGTGTCGAAGTCGACGCCGCTAGCCGACAAACCCGCATGCGCCGGGATGAAGAGCGTGCGCGCGGCAAATTCGCCCAGGACTTCTTGAGAGGCCAGGTATTCCATCACGGCGGTGACTTCTTCGGGATGTTCTGTCGATGCGATGCCAACCAGCGCCGCGCCACCGGGCATGCCAGTGCAACCGCCGGGACCGCAGGGGTTGGGAACTGTCTGCCAGTCGAAGGCGTCGCCGATCTGCTCACTGAACTGACCAACCTGCCAGCTGCCGGACATGTAGAAGACCAGCTCGGCATTGGCGAATTCTTCGTTGGCGCCGGCATAACCTTCGCTGAGGGGCCACATCTCGGGGTGCATGGTGCCATCGAGATGCCAGTTGACAAAGCGCTCGGCCATATCGCGGAAGCCTTCGTCCATGACAGTCGGATGGCCCATGTCATCGAAGTACATCGCGCCGCTGCTGATTGCGGGACCAGCGAAACGGTGGCCGCTGCGATCCATCGCCATCGGATAGGGGATTTCCAGCGCTTCTGCGACCGCGACCGATGCCGCCGCCCATTCGTCCCAGGTTACCTGGTCGGACATATCGCTAGGCACATCGACGCCCGCCTGCTCAAAGAGCGTGCGATTGATGAAAGGACCGGTGATAGTCAGCTGCGTCATGAAGCCGGGGATGCTGCTCATGTCGCCGGGCAGACGTTTCCAGTTGAGGAAAGGACCGAAGTTCTCTTCCCAATAGGCGGGGTCGCTCAAGTAGGGCGTCATATCCAGATAGTATTCGGCCAGGCCGCCCAGATCGGTCACGCGCGCCATATCGGGACCTTCGCCAGCTGCCAGATCAAGCGGCAGGTTTTCCAAAATGGCGGAGTAGGGCACGGTGTCAATCTCAATGCTGACGCCGGGATTGTCCATCTCATAGCGATCCAGCAAGTCGCGCAGGACTTCGCCTTCGTTGCCGTCGTTGTACCAGCGGATGCGCAGCTCGACCATGTCTTGCGACAGTGCCGGAGCCACAGAAATGAGCAGAGTTAGAATCACGAGTAGTGCCAAGATTTTACGCATGTTGCTTTCTCCAATTGTGTTGAGACGAAATACGGAAGTGGAATAATGCAGAAAGTTGCTCGCCGGTGACGGGCTCCTTTCCCAATTCCGGTCGCCGATTGTAGCCCAGCCCGCCGCACCTGTCAATCAGCGATGCGCGGGCGCTCAAGGCAATTGCGTCAGATTACTATTGCTACCGAGGCACAAAAGTAGTGCCAATAAAGTAATGCAACGACAGGAAGGAACGTCGTAGGGGCGACTCTTGAGTCGCCCAAATGGTCAACGGCGGCATTGTGGGCGAGACAAGTCTCGCCCCTACGGATTTCAAATATGAGCGACGCCTCTGTGGCATATTTACAGTTTTATGCACTTGCGATGCGCGGGCGCTGGAAGGTTTCGCTTTGTCGCGCAAACTGGTATAGTCCGCCGAATGCCAAACGGAGATAGTGACATGTTTCGCTGGATGCTGATTTCCCTCTCGCTCGTTCTGCTCTGCGTGCCGTTGCGCGCATCTGATGATGACCTGTCTTCCTGCGCCGATCGCACGCTCAGCGTGGGCTTTTATGCCTTCTTCGAGCCCGTCAGCTACAGCGCCGATGCCGACCCCGATTCGCCCGAGTTTGACACGCACCTGGGCTACGAAGCCGATTTGCTCAGCGCCATGGCAGCCATGGAGGGCGCTGGCTTGCGCTTCATGCGGCGGGCAATCGCGACATGGGACGAGATCTGGCTGCGCTCGGCCGCGCCCGATAATGACTTGGTGGGCGGCGGCATCACCAATCTGGACGCGCGGCGTTATGATGCCGATGACGAAGAGCAGATCGCCTTCACCAGCAGCCACATAACTTTTCGCCAGTCGCTGCTGGTGCGCGCAGAAGATGCCGAGCGGCTAGATAGCTACGCTGCACTGACCAGCGATGTGCGCGTCGGCGCGGTGCCCAACACGACCGGGGAAGCGCGCCTGCTGGAGATCACTGGACTGACGGACGCGCAGGGCACGCTGCTGGCTGGCACGCAAATCGAGACGCCCGAAGGAATCGTCAGCGCCGATGGCAGCAGCGACTATGTGATTACCGGCGCCGACGAATCGGACAACCTGGCAGGGCGAACGCGCTTGCTGCCGCCGGGGGAATCCCAGCCTAAGGTCGTCTATCTGGGCGTCGAACTCGGCGAAATTGAATTGATCGAGGCGCTTTATGCCGGCGAAATTGATGCCATCGCCCGCGGGCAGATCGGCAATGGGCTGGTGGCCGCCGCATCGGCTGGCGAACTGGTCATCAGCGCGCTGGACGATGCGGTTGAATATGGTGGCTTCAGCACCGATGTTGACGCTGTCGCACTGCGCGAATGCCTGAACCACACAATCGACTGGCTGACCGATGGCGGACGACTGGATTATCAAGCCTGGCTGGATGACCCCAGCGTCTTTATGCAGCGCGCCGAGATGTGGAATGCGCGGGAAGAGGACAGCTAGACAGCAAACGGATTGCGACAATTTCGCCAAGATCAACCCAAAATCAACCCAAAATTATCAAGGAGAGAACAGATGCCAGTAGGAACGAAGAATCAGCTTGCGCCCGGTTTGGGCAGCCACCACATCGCCATCCAGACGCGCGATTATGAAGCGTCAAAAACCTTTTATATTGATGTGCTGGGCATGCGCCAGGTGGTCGAATGGGACGGCGGCGGACGGCGCATCTGCCTGCTGGATATCGGCGATGGCAGCCACCTCGAGCTATTTGAGCCGCAGCCTGGGGCTGAGCTTGCGAGCGAGGCCAAAGGCAATATCGTCTTTCACTTCGCGCTGGCCTGCACCGATATCGCGGGCACGCTGCAACGGGTTCGGGCGGCGGGCAGCAAAGTGACAGTCGAGCTGAAAGATGTGCAGTTGGGGCATTTGCCAGTGACCATCGCCTTTTTTGAAGGTCCCGGCGGCGAAGTGGTCGAGCTCTTCCAGGTCAATGGGTGATTTGTCTGCGGCTCAGCTCTACATAGATAAGCTGTGCGTTTGTGCTAGAATGCCCGACTTATTCGCAGCTGCGCCCACGAAGGAACCCGCTTGACAATCGCCGCCCTGCCCTTTGTGGCGCTGCTGGGCTTCTTTTTTGGCTCGTCGATGGTCGCCTCGCGCTTCAGCGTCGGACAATTCGACCCGTCAACCTACATCGCCTTGCGCATGTTCTTTGCCAGCGCGCTGTGCCTGGTCGTGTATTTCTTGGCGGGAAAGCGACTGCCGCGCGATCGTACGCTGTGGTGGCGAGCGGGTTTGCTGGGCGTGTTTGGCACGGCAGTACCCATGTTCTGCGTCATTTCCTCCCTGCAATATCAATCCAGCGGCGTGTCATCGCTGTTGCTGGCGACGGGTCCCGCGCTGACCATCTGCCTGGCGCATTTTGTCTTGCCCGACGAGCTGCTGACGCGACGCAAGGCATTGGGCGTTGGCTTGGCGCTGGGCGGGGCGCTGCTTTTGGCATTAAGTGGCGAAGATGGCCTGCCCGATGTCGAGCAGACTCTGCCGATCGGTTACCTGCTGGTGGGCATAGGCATGGCCTTCACATCGGTGATGGTGATTTATGCGCGCAAAAACCTGCGCGGTTATGACGCCTGGGATGTGGGCAGCATTCGCATGTTCACGACCGGGCTGGTGGCGCTGCCATTTTCGCTGCTGACGGTGGGCTTCGATGTGAGCGCGGTCGATGGCGCGGGAGTTGTGGCGCTGGGCTATGCGGCGCTGGTAGGCACATTTCTGGGTTTCATGCTGTCTTTCTACAATATCAAGCGATTCGGCGCGACGGCGGCTGTCATGGCTTCGTACATCATCCCGATTGTGGCGGGCTTGGGCGGCGTGGTGGCGCTGAACGAGGAGAT
>DAOUJB010000359.1:0-3836 GCA_034423155.1 Anaerolineae bacterium
GTCGCGCCAGTGGCTGACATCCCAGTCGCGTCCCCAAAAGTGCGGGCGCACCATATTCTCCGCCCAGAATTCGTCCAGCGCCAGGTGAGCGACATAGCCAGCCAGGAAAGCCCGATGCGCATCGTCCCTTGGCTGTGCGAGCAGCGGATAACGCAGAAACATCACGCGCCAGGGACGCTCGGTGATGGGCTGGTCGAGCTGATAGAAGTGCGTGACTTCGCGCCCGAGGCCGCCCGTAACGCGCGCATCGGCGATGATACTGCCCAACTGGAAGGCCGGTCGCTGCCCTTGCACGAGGCCGCGCATGGGGGCTGGCAACTGCGCATCGACCAGCAGGCACTGGGCGTGTTTGAGGTGGCTGAAGGGCGTTGGCATGATGCAGCATTGTAGCAGAGTCACAGGCCCAGCAGCAGGGTGAGCAGCCTCCGCCCCCTCCGCCTACCCCATCGCCTCGATCGCGCCGATATCGCAGCTGTCGCCTTGCGGACGTTCAGTGCCGATTTGGTCTGTCGGGCTACACAAATACAGATCGCCGGCATCGATGGCCGGGCTGTTGGGCGGCAGCGAGAAATAGGCGGGACCATCCTGCGAGGGCTGCGTCAGCTCGCCCAACAGTGGATCGACAGGCGCGCCATCGCAGGAGCCATCGCCGATCAAATTGTAACTGCTATCTTCCAAGCTGCCGCTGGCATTCACCGCGCAATCACCACCAGCATTGCGCGTGATGATGCTGTGGCGCAAGAAGAGACGACCCGCTTCGTCGTCGGTCTCGCAGCAGATCACGATGCCACCGCCGAGCTTGCTGGCGCTATTCTGTACAACCGTGATGTGCTTCAGAACTGCATCGTCATCGGCAATGGACAGCGCTCCGCCATTGGCCGCTCTGTTGTCATAGAAAGTGCTGTTGCTGATGCGCGAACTGCCGGCATTGCTGTGCAGCGCGCCGCCAGCATCGTCCGCCTGGTTGCCGCTGAAGCTCGACCCGTCGATTTTCAGGATGCTATCTTTTGCTCGCAGTGCGCCACCGTCATCGGTGCTCAGGTTGCCGTCAAAGGCTGACGCGCTGATGTCGATTTGTCCGCCACCCGCGTAAACCGCGCCGCCATCACCATGCGCCTGATTGCCGCGGAACAGGCTGTCGCGGATTTCGATGCTGGCTTCTATGCTCAAGATCGCGCTGCCACTGGTCTCTGCGACATTGTCTTCGAATATGCCCTCGCTCATGCCCAGGCTGCCCTCATGCAAATACAGCGCGCCGCCGCTCCCGGCTGCTGCATTGTGCGTGAAGCGGCTGCTGGCGATGCGCAAAGCCCCAGCCTGGCTGTAGACCGCGCCGCCCGCATCGGCTTCGTTGCGCGTGAAGTGACTATCCAGCACGATCAACTCGCCCAGGTTGCAGACCGCGCCACCAAGACGATCCGCGCCATCGCCAGCGCCACACAAAGCCCCGCCCTCCCGCGACTTGCCACGCGCCAGGGTCAGGTTGCTCACGGTCAGTTTGCCTTCGGGACCGACCAGAAAGATGCGATAGCGATTGTCGCCGCTCACAAAGTATTGTCCCTGGCCGCTAATGGTCAGCTCCGACTTAACGACGGGCAATTCCTGCTCCAGCAATACATTCGCGCTCATCAGAATCGTATCGTTGCCATCTCCCGATGCGCAGCCAGCCACTGCTTCGTCATCATTGGCAGCGGAGATGGCTTCAGCCAGCGTGCAGTCCGCTCCCAGCTGTATGTCGGCTGCCAGCGCTTTCGGCAGCGCCACGATCAGCAGCACCATCACGATTATCAGACAGCATTTGCCTGTTCTCATGTCTTGCCTCCGCCGGTCATTTGCCAACTCCACAGTAACACAACGCGTGCCAAGCGCAAAGCTGTTATTGCGCCATGCACGGGGCAATCGTATCAAAGATTTTTACCATAGCGTGCAGCGAGTCTAGGCGGCGTACACCGCGTGTGTGAAAACAGCCATGCGATTTCCGCATGAAAATGTTGTCAGCCCGGCAATCCGCATTGTGCCCAGCCTACTCCCGGCGCAGCGCCTCGGCCGGTTGCAGCCTGCCCAATAGCCAGGCTGGATAGGCGCCGGCCAACAGCGCCGCGATCAGCGCCACAGCCAGCGCCTCGACGAATTGTTCGGGCTGTGGCCTGAATTGCATCGTCCAGCCAAAGCTGCGCAGGTTGATGACATGGGTCAGCACCAGCGACATCGCCAAGCCGATGGGCAGCGCCAGCACGCCCGCCACCAGCCCCATCAACCCGGTCTGCAGCAGGGCAAAGCGCATCAACTGCGGCGCTGTCATGCCGGTCGCCCGCATCACGCCATATTCGCGCGCCTGCTCCAGTTGCAGCGACATCAGCGCCGACAAGATGCCGATAAAAGCCACCAGCGTCGTCAGCAAGCGCAAAGCCACCGTGATGGAAAAAGTGCGGTCAAAAACTTCCAGCGCGCCGCTGCGCAGGCTGGCATTGTCTTGCACCAGCAGGTCGTAATCAGCCAGACGAGCGCGCAATTCGTCAATGACTTCGGCGACATCGGCGTCCGGCTGCGTAAAGATTCCCAGCGAACTGAGGAAAGGGTCGTCAAAATAGCGGTCGTAAATATGCCGCGCCATGTAGACGCTGCCCTGGTCGGTGCTGTAATCGTAATAGACGCCCAAGATTTCAAAGTTGACTGCGCCGCGTTCGGTTTGCAGGGTTAGGCGCTTGTTGGATTGGTCGATGCCGCGCCGATACGCGAAAGATTCGCTGACCATGATTGCGCCGCCATCCAGCATCGCTTGATGTTCTCCAGCTAGCGCAGTCGTCCATTTGAAGCGCCGCCCCGTCCCGGCGATATCGAAGTCGCTGGCCAGCAGGTTGACCGGCGGCAGATCGGGATAATCGGGCGCGATGAGGCTGATATGGCGCGCCGACGATACCGCCCGCACGCCTGGCACCGCTTCCGCGATCGCTTGGACATCCCTTGGCACATCCACGCTGGCATTGTTGGATGCGAAGAGCGGCGGAGATACATACACCTGCGCGCCCAACGATGTCGCCAGCCAGTCGGCCACAGTCAAGCGAAAGCTGCCGATCATGGCGCTGATGCCCACGATGACGCTGACGGCGATGGTCAACGCGGCCACAGCCACAGCCGTGCGACTCAACGAGCGGATGACAGCCCGCGTCGCCAGCCCGCCCAGCACGCCAAACAAAGCGCCCATGAGTGGAGCCAGCAGCCGACACGCGACAAGCAGCGCCAGGGGCGTGAATAGCGCGCCGCCAACCACGATGCACATCAGCGCGCCGAAGCTCAATGCCAGGTTTTGCCCCGCCGCCAGCAGCAACAGCCCCAGCCCATTCAAGAGCGCCGCGAGCAGCGTGATGAAGGGCAGTCGCTGTCGAGCGTCGACTTCTTGGCTGGAGCGCTTCATGACGCCGGCCGGGGGCGTGCGCGTGGCATCCCAGCTGGGCAATGCCGCCGCCAGCAAACTCGCTGCCATGCCGATTGCTCCGCCCTTTAAGAGCGTGCCCGGCGCGATGCTGATGCGCTGCACAGTCACGCTGAAGTAGAGGTCGCTGATCGTCTGGCTGACCAGCGCCAGCGCGCCCCGACCGAAAATGATGCCCAGCGCCAAGCCCAGCGCCGTGCCCACCACGCCCAAGATCAACGCTTCCAGCAGGATCAAACGAAAGATCTGCGCGCGATTGGCGCCCAGGGATCGCATGATGCCCAATACCTCGCGCCGCTGCACCACGCTGAAGCTGATCGTGTTGTATATGAGAAAGACGCCCACCACCAGCGCCAGCCAGCTCATCGCTTGCAGGTTCAGTTCGAAGGCGGCGATCATCTGG
>DAOUJB010000360.1:0-4544 GCA_034423155.1 Anaerolineae bacterium
CACAAAGCCCGGCGTAACGCTGCGGGCGGCTGTCTCGCGGCGATTCATGATGCCGAACGCAAGCGCGGCAACCACAATGCCCAAAACGATGAAAGCAGCCAGCGCCATCAGCAATTCGGCATTCTTGGCCGCGGCCGATGTCTCGCCCAGGTTGAAAGCGGTGATCAGGTCCACCATGCGGTCGATGCCGAATGTGAGCAACGGACCGGGCAGCAGCCGCGAAGCAAAGTCGAAGAGGTCAAACGGTATGAAAGGCAAACCAGCGACTTGATCTGCCAAGAAGAGCGCGGCCGTAAGCACACTGGTCAACATACCGCCCACCAGCGCGCCCAGCCAAATTGTGGGTCGTTGTAGTGTGTTCATGAGTTTTCAGAGTCTCCGCCAAAATCGGTTATCTCTAGTATAACCCAGCTTGTCCCACAAATATATTGCGCAGGGATTACAAGTGTAACCAACAAAGTATGGCGCAATTATTGACACAGAGAACAAAGAGAACACAGAGGGCACAGAGGGCACAGAGGTTTTAATCACTCGGTGTACTCTTGCAACTCGGTTTACTCGGTGGTTCATTTTTTCTTTCATTACTTTATTGGTTTTACTCAGATTGCGTGCAACAGCCGGTAGCCAAGGAGGCGACCCTATGACAAGCGACAGCACACAGGCGCTGCTGCGTCAAGCGATCGAGTATGGCTGCGAATACCTGGGGAGCCTGGACCAGCGACCGGTCTTCCCAGAAGCGCAGGCAGTGGCGGCGCTGGACAGCTTTGACGAAGCGCTGCCTGCCCAGCCGACTCCGCCAGCCGATGTCCTGCGGCAGCTGCACCGTCTGGGCTCGCCGGCCACGACAGCCAACGCGGGCGGACGCTACTTCGGCTATGTGAATGGCGGGGCATTGCCAGCAGCCTTGGCGGGGCGCGTGCTGGCGGATTGCTGGGATCAAAATGCCGCGCTGCAGCTGATGTCGCCGGTCGCCGCCAAGCTGGAAGCCGTCTGCGAGCGCTGGCTGGTCGATTTGCTGCGCCTGCCGGCAGACAGCGCCGTGGGCATGGTCAGCGGCACATCGCTGGCCTCGCTGTGTGGTCTGCTGGCGGGCAGAAATGCCCTGCTCGCGCGGGCCGGCTGGGATGTCCGCAAGCGGGGTCTGTTTGGCGCGCCAGCTTTGCGCGTGGTGATGGGCAGCGGCGCGCATGCCACTATTCAAAAGGCGCTGGCTGCACTGGGCATAGGCGCGGCGCAGATCGAGCTCGTCCCCGCCGACGCGCAAGGTCGCCTGGACGCGCAAGCCCTGCCGCCCCTGGACGAGCGCACGCTGCTGGTTTTGCAGGCGGGCAATGTCAACAGCGGCGCCTTCGATGCGTTTACCCCGCTTTGCGAGGCTGCGCGGCGAGCGGGCACCTGGGTGCATGTCGATGGCGCATTCGGCTTGTGGGCGCGCGCTTGCGAGGCGACGCAACAGCTTGCCGAAGGCGTCGATCTGGCCGATTCCTGGTCGGTCGATGCGCACAAGACCTTGAACAGCCCCTACGACTGCGGCTTGATCATCTGCCGCGACCGCCTGGCTTTGACAGCGGCGCTGCAAGCCAATGATGCCTATATCCACTTCGGCGACGAACGCGATGGCATGCTTTATACGCCAGAAATGTCGCGGCGGGCGCGCAGCATCGAGCTATGGGCGGCGCTGAAATCGCTGGGGCGGACGGGCGTGGCTGGGCTGGTGGCGCAGCTCTGCCGGCGAGCGCGGCAATTTGCGGACGAACTGGACGCGCAGGGCTTCCGTATTTTGAACGATGTCGTCTTCAACCAGACGCTGGTCGCTTGCGAAAAACCCGAGCTGACCAGGCGCACGCTGGAACAGGTGCAGGCAAGTGGCGAATGCTGGTGCAGTGGGACGATCTGGCGCGGCGAGCCAGCCATCCGCATCAGCGTCTGCTCGTGGCTGACAAGCGGCGATGATGTGCGGCGCTCTGTGGCGGCATTTGCAGCAGCTCGCGAGGCAGCCAGCTGAACGCCCCTCGGTCCCCCCGACAGCCGCGCGTAGGGGCGAGCCACTGGGTCGCCCGCAACCCCTCTCGGTCCCCCGCCAGCCGCGCGTAGGGGCGAGGCGCTGACTCGCCTGCAACCGCTCTCCGTCCTGACGGGGAGGAGTCGCAGCTAACAGCTCGCATACAAATCGGCGATCGTCCCGCGCAGATGCACAGCTTCGCGCAAGTCGGTGTTGTCGGAAAATTGGTCGATGCCGCCGATCAGCGAGCGCGCGGCGACTTGCTGCAGCTCGACGCAGGTTAGGCAGTCGATCAACGCCCCGACATAGCGCCAGGCAGCGCTGACCAAAAAGCCGCGTCCATGAAACTCCTGCACAGCCGGCGCGATCGGCTTCGTCAGGCGCAAATTGTTGTGCAGGCGGTTTAGGACTTGCCAGGCACGGCACAGATGACGCTCGCGCTCGCGATAATCGCGGGCCAGCTGCACAGCCTCGAGAATCGGCGCAAGCTCGCGGGCGCAATCCAACTGCTGGAAAGCGCGCCCCAGCCACTTGGGATAGGGTGCATAACGCCGCTCCATCAAGAAGCACAGCAGCAGGATCGAGCGCACGAGACGCCCCGCGATCAAGCGACTGCCCAGCTCGTCGCCGACCGATCCGGCTCGTGGCGCCAGATGCTCGTCTTGAGCAATGCGCTGCCAGCCGCAAGCCAGCATATAAATCCAGACATCGCGCGGATAAAAGGCGAATCGCTGGCGGATCGTTTCCAGCCCCAGCGCATCGTGGAAGACTTCGCCGCCTGTGAAAGACAAGAGCATCTGCTGCGAGATGCTCAACCAGTCGGCGGCGCGCATGGCCTGGTCGCGTTCCATGCCGAAATGCGCGCGCATGAAGCTGTCGATGGTGAGCAGCTCGACGCGATGATTCACCTCGCCGCTGGTGGTCGGCGCGAGCAGCTGTGTGCCCTGGTCGTCTTTTTCGTGCTTGGGCGCGCTCCAATTGGTGGCATAACCGCGAAACTGATGGGGCAAGTGGCGGCGCAAAGTCAGCGAAATGGCGGCTGACAGGCAATCGTGGTCGGGCACAGACAGGAAAAGCTGCAAACGCGGTCCCCAGTTGTGATCGCGCGAAACGGCATCGTCAAAGCCCAGCACCTCCGAACCGCTGCCCAGCAAGGCGGCGCTGTGCGACATGCGCGGATGGTGTTTGGCGAGGATGGGCTGCACCGCTTCGTGATAAAAAGCGCGCGCCAAATCCAGCCCGGCGATGAATGTGCTCATAGGCGAAACTATTCTAGCCAGTCCGCCTGACAAGCGCGAGGCTGACCCCCCTCAATCCCCCCCCCACAGGTCAGTGGGAGGCAAAGGCAACCCTCTCGGTTTCCCGACGGGTCGCGGATTGCAGCAGGCTTTGGCTACCCTCTCCGTCCAGACGGGGAGGGGCTGGGGGAGGGGTACCCTCGGCAAAAAATCTCACCTGCCCGCTAGCCCCGAGTCCTGTGTATAATGCCTGGTACGGGCAACATCATGTTAATTGGGAGTACGATAGCCGTGTCTGAAGCAAATCGTCTGAAGGAACTGCGCGAGCAAATAGACCCGATCAACCTGGAGATTTTGGCTTTGTTGAACAAGCGCGCCGAGATCGCTCGGGAGATCGGCCGAGAGCAGCAGAGTATGGGCACACGATTTTATGACCCGCAGCGCGAAGCCGAAATGCTCACCGCCCTGCAATATGCCAACGAAGGACCCTTCAGCAACGAAACGATCAGCAAGCTCTTCAGCGAGATCTTTCGCGCGACGCTGGCGCTGGAAGAGCAAGATGCGCGCCAGACCATCCTGGTGCAGCGCAAACAACCCGACCAGCACACCGTCATCGAGTTTGATAACGGGCTGCGCCTGGGCAACGACTCCTTCGAGATCATCGCCGGTCCCTGCGCGGTGGAAAGCTATGAACAAATGGACACGGTCGCGGCGGCGCTGGCCGAGCGCGGCGTCAAAATGATCCGCGGCATGGGCTACAAACCGCGCACCTCGCCCTACGACTTCCAGGGCATGGGCGAAGAAGGCTTGAAGATCGCCCGGCGCGCAGCCAACAAATATGGGCTGGTCGTCATCAGCGAGGTGCTGGATATGTCGCTGATCCCCATGATGGACGAATATGTAGACGCCTTTTGGGTGGGCGCGCGCAATATGCAAAACAGCTTTTTGTTGCGGGCGCTGGGCAAGCAGAGCAAACCCGTGCTGCTGAAACGCGGCTTCGGCGCGACATTGAAAGAATTCATCTATGCCGCCGAATACATCATGGCCAGTGGCAACCAGCAGGTCATCCTGATGGAGCGCGGCATCCGCACTTTCAGCGAGTGGACGCGCAACACATTGGATATCAGCGCTGTGCCGCTGCTCAAGCAAGAGACGCATCTGCCCATCATCGTCGATATTTCGCATTCGGCGGGCCGGCGCGATATCGCAAATCCGCTGGGACGCGTCGCCCGTGTCAGCGGCGCAGACGGGCTGATGGTCGAGGTGCATCCCAACCCCGATGTCGCCATGTCCGATGCCAAGCA